>NZ_JAMYPH010000021.1:0-113766 GCF_040320265.1 Mesorhizobium sp. M0751 | reverse complement strand
GCTGAACGCCCAGGCAGCGCTCTCGGCGCTCAAAAAAGCATATATCTCTCAAATCGCATATCTATGCGCCTTCTCTGCAAAGGCCTCCTTGTGGGAGAAGGTGTCGCCGAAGGCGACGGATGAGGGGTGTTCCAGGGAACGCCGACGCCTCATTCCGTCCAACACCCCTCATCCGTCTCGGCGCTGCGCGCCGATCCACCTTCTCCCACAAGGGGAGAAGGAAGAAGGCGCCGCTCAAACCACCTCGAAGACAAACGTCTTCACCAAGGCCTCGGGCTCGCCGATCGCATAGCAGCGGAACCATGGGCTCTCCTCGACCGGCCGCCATTTTTTCGCCTGCTCCAGTTCGCCAAACACGGCCTTGAACCCGCCGCTTTCAAACACCTGGTCACGGACCGCAAAGATGGCGTGGCCGCCCTTCCTGGTGATGCGTACCAGTTCATGCAGGCCCGACGCCGGTGCGTGGCTGATGGTGAACACGCCGGTCGAGAAGAAGGCGCGGAAATACCCGTCCGCCCAGGGCAATGGCCCGCCGAGCATCGCCTGTTCCAGCTCGCTGTAGGCCTGCCGGCTGCCGGCGATTTTCAGCATGTCCTGCGACAGGTCGAGCCGGGCAATGTCGTGGTAGCCGAGCGCCTTGAGCGACGGCCCCGACAGGCCGGTGCCGCAGCCGGCGTCGAGCAGCGGTCCTTCGCCCGGCGGTACGTGGCGCGCCACCCAGGCGGTGATCAGGAACGGCAGGAGATAGCCGAGTGCCGCGGTTTCGCCGTCATAGGTCGCGGCCCATTCCGCATAGGCCTTGGCGAGCGCCTCAGGCGTGTCGGCCGTGTAAACCGCTTCCAGCGCCGCATTGGCCTTGTCGATGATCATGGGTCCTCCCCGGTCGCGTCCGCTCGATGGTAGCGCCGATTTCGCCTGCCTTCTATTGCCCATTCTGGTGGCGCAGCCGCTTCTCCAGCGCCCGCAGGGCCAGCGACAAGCCGACAGTCAGCATGAGATAGATATAGGCGACGATCGAATAGGTTTCGAAGAAGCGGAACGAGCCGGCGGCATAGATCTTGCCCATCTGGGTGATGTCGGCGACGCCGAGCACCGAGACCAGCGAGGAATCCTTGACCATGGCGACGAAATCATTGCCGAGCGGCGGCAGGATAGTGCGGATCGCCTGCGGAAAGATGACCAGCCGGAAGCGCTGCGTGCGCGTCAGCCCGAGCGCCTTCGCCGCCTCGATCTGGCCCTTCTCGACAGCCTGGATACCGGCGCGGAACACCTCCGAGATGAAGGCGGAATAGCCGATGGTCAGCGCCATGACGGCGCGCCATAAAAGCGACACGTCGCGTACCAGCAGCTCACCGAAGAGGCCGGCGCTTTGCAGCGGCGCCGTCAGCGCGTTCCATGCCGCGACGAAGGCCGGCGCGCCGGCAAAGGCGATCCAGAACAACAGCACCAGCATCGGCACGCCGCGGATGATCTCGACATAGAAGCGGGCGATCTGGCTGAGCGAGCGTGAGCCCGACAGGCCCATCAGCGCGACGCCGAGGCCGATCGCGCAAGCCAGCGCGAAGGCGACCACAGTGACGAAGATGGTGACGCCGATGCCCTTGGCGACGGTCGCGAACACCTGGGCATAGAGGTCGCTGGCAGCGATGAAGATGGCGGCGGCCAAGGCGATCGCCACGGCCACGGCAAGCCACCACGGGAAGTCGGATTTGGCGGTGGCTGGGGGCGCCGACGGCATCAAACAATACCGGTGATAGAGTCGCCCAGAGTCAGCACGCGTTCCCGCGCATCACCCGGCACCCGCGACAAAAGTCCTACTGCCCCATCTTGTAATCAAGGAACCACTTCTTGTTGAGCGCGTCGAGCGTGCCGTCGGCCTTGAGCGCGGCGATTGCCGCGTTGACCGGCTTCACAAGGTCGGAGCCCTTGGGGAAGATGAAGCCGAAATCCTCGGTGCCGAGCGGGCCGCCGATCAGCTTCAGGCCGCCATTGGACGCATCGACATAGCCCTTGCCGGCAGTGCCGTCGGTGAGCACGACGTCGACGTCGCCCGCCTTCAGCGCCTGCACCGTCGCGCCGAATGTCTCGAACAGCTTGATGCGCGGGTTCTGCTCGTTGCCGTCGAGCACGCTGTAGACGGCGGTGTAGAAGGGCGTGGTGCCGGCCTGCGCGCCGATCAGCCCGTCCTTGAAGGCGGCAAACGTCTTGGCATCGCTGAAGCGCTTCTCGTCGCCGCGCACCAGCATGAACTGCTCCGAACGCATATAGGGGTCGGAGAAATCGACCTTCTGCTTGCGGTCGTCCTTGATGGTGATGCCGGTCATGCCGA
Source organism: Mesorhizobium sp. M0751 (assembly GCF_040320265.1). NCBI lineage: Bacteria > Pseudomonadati > Pseudomonadota > Alphaproteobacteria > Hyphomicrobiales > Phyllobacteriaceae > Mesorhizobium > Mesorhizobium sp. M0751. The sequence goes on along the minus strand of NZ_JAMYPH010000021.1, from coordinate 111,437 downwards.
TGTTGTACTGGTTGTCGGAAACCGCCTGGATCATCGCGTCCCAGGAGGTATTCTGGTACTCGACCTTGAAATTCAGCCGCTTGGCGATCTCGTTCATCGCGTCATATTCCCAGCCGATCTGCTTGCCGGTCTTGGCATCGATGAACTGCAGCGGCGGATAGGCATTTTCGGTCACCACCACCACTTTCTTGCCGCCGAGGTCGGGCAGCGCCTGCGCCAGAGCCGCGACAGGCACGAGAAGGCAAGCCAGCAGGCCGGCCAGCAGCAGTTTCGAATTGATCATAACGATGCTCCCCAGGAACTGAACCGCCTCGATCGGCCGAGGCATGCAGGAAATCCGGCGCCGACTTTAGCTTTCCGCCGGCGCCTTGCAAGCCGCTCCGATGCGGCGTTCGGCACGAAAATGGATTCCAATGCTTTCAAGGAAGGCATTACGGAACGATCCGTTTCGATAGCGGACCGACGTGGCCCGGCAAAATCGACTCCGCCTCGCGAAACAAAAAGACGGCCGAAGCCGCCTTTCCGAAAACATGGGTTTTGAAGACGCCTTATTCGGCGGCAGCTGCTTCCGCGGCCTTGGCAGCCTCGTCGGCGGCCTTCTTCTCGGCGGCGTCCTGCGCGGCCTTCTCGGCGGCCAGCGCCTGGGCGGCGGCCACCTTCTCGGCCTCGATGCGCGCCTTCTCGGCGTTCAGCGCATCGCGCTCTTCGTCGTTGAGCTTGCGGGCGCGCACACCGGTGTTTTCCGAAATGCGGGCCGACTTGCCGCGACGGTCACGCAGATAGTACAGCTTGGCGCGACGCACCTTGCCGCGGCGCACGATCTCGACGCCCTCGACCATCGGCGAATAGACCGGGAACACACGCTCCACGCCTTCGCCGTAGGAGATCTTGCGGACGGTGAAGTTTTCCTGGAAGCCGGCGCCGGCGCGGGCGATGACGACGCCCTCATAGGCCTGGACGCGGGTGCGGGTGCCCTCGGTCACACGGACCTGGACGCGCACGGTGTCGCCGGGCTGGAATTCGGGAAGCTTGCGCTTGGCTTCGATCTTGGCGGCCTGCTCGGCCTCGAGCTGACGGAGGATGTCCATCTCAATAATCCACTTCTTGTTCTTCCGACAGTCAGAGCGTCCGACACTCGCCTTGCAGTCGCATCGACCGCTCGGCTATGCCCTTCGTTCGGGAACGTCTGTTCGAGAACATCGGGCAGGGGCGACTACACCGTCACTGTTGACGGGTCCGGGAGAATTTTCTTCCGGTTCGGCGCGCACATACAGCTATTTCGGCGCTTTGTCACGCCTTCGCCGTCTCTTTTTTGGCGCTGCTTCTTTTTGGCTGGCGCCGCTGTGGCAATCCCGTGATCGCTTGTGGTCCAGGGGGTTGCGCCCGCGCGTCAAGCTTTCTAAGCCGGAAGATAAGCATTTTCCTCCAGCGACGACACCCCTCATGCCAATCTTGGACGCGGTCCTGCTCTTTCTCGCCGGCTTTCTGTCAGGCGCCGTCAATGCCGTTGCCGGCGGCGGTACGTTCATAACCTTTGGCGCCATGACCCTGGCTGGCCTGCCGCCGATCGTTGCCAATGCGACATCGTCGGTGACGCAATTTCCTGGCTACATCACCTCGACGCTCGCCTATTGGCACGACATCAAGCATTTCTGGCGCGGCGCACTGCTGCTCAGCCTCATTTCGGCTCTCGGTGCGCTGTCTGGCGCGCTCATCCTTCTGGGGCTCGACAACCCGGCGTTCCGCGCCCTGGTGCCGTGGCTGCTGCTGGCGGCAACCGCGTTGTTCGCTGCCGGGCCATGGCTGAAGCCGGCGCCCAAGCCGGAGCATGAGGCCGCGGTGGGTTCGCTGGTCGGGTCGCTGGCGCAGTTCGCCACCGCCGTCTATGGCGGCTTCTTCGGCGCCGGCATGGGGGTCATGATGCTGGCGACGCTCGGCCTCACCCAGTCCGGCGACTATCACCGGCTGAACGCACTGAAGAACATGCTGGCCGTGGTCATCGCTGCGGTCGCCATCCTGGTCTTTGTCTCCGGCGGCGTCATCGCCTGGCTGCAGGCGATCATCATGATCCCGGGTGGCGCGCTGGGCGGCTATGCCGGTGTCTGGATCGCCAGGCGCGTGCCGCAGAACGCCGTGCGCGGCTTCGTCATCGCGGTCGGCCTGTTCCTGGCTTTCTACTATTTTGACAAGGGCTGAGCGGCTAAAAGATCGGGCCTTCGCTCTTTCGTCAGCCTCTCCGCTTCGGCCCGCCGCCACGCCGCGATCTTCCTGTGATTGCCCGAAATCAGCACTTCGGGAATCGGCCGGCCCTCGAACTCCTGCGGCCGCGTATAATGCGGATGTTCGAGCAGGCCGTCTTCAAAACTCTCTTCCTCGCCCGATACCGCGTTGCCCATGACTCCGGGCAGCAGGCGCACCACGGCATCGAGCAGCACGAGTGCCGCCGGCTCGCCGCCGGACAGGATGAAGTCGCCGATCGAAACTTCCTCGAGGCCGCGCGCCTCGATGACCCGCTGGTCGACGCCTTCGAAGCGGCCGCAGACGATCACCGCACCCGGCCCAGCGGCGAGCTCGCGCACACGGCGCTGCGTCAGCGGCTTGCCGCGAGGGCTCATCAGCAGGCGCGGGCGTGGATCGCCTGCCGGCGAGGCATGGTCGACGGCGCTGGCCAGCACGTCTGCCCGCATCACCATGCCGGCGCCGCCGCCTGCCGGTGTATCATCGACGGTACGGTGACGATCGCTGGCGAAGTCGCGGATCTGGATTGTTTTGAGCGACCAGATGCCGGTCTCGAGCGCGCGGCCGGCCAGCGACAGGCCAAGCGCGCCGGGAAACATCTCGGGATAGAGCGTCAGCACCGAAGCCGAAAAACTCACCGGTTGCCTCCGGCGTCCCTCGGCCCGCGCGGCCTGCCCTTGGGGTCGAAACCGTCGTCACCGGCAGGCTCGCCGTCCTCGTCCTCGACCAACCCTGCGGCGGCTGGATCAACACGGACAAAGCCGCCGGCGATCGACACTTCCGGAACGGCGGCCTGCGTGAACGGAATGAGCACGCCTTTGCGCCCGGCAAGCGTCACGTCGAGAATGTCGCCGCCGCCGAAATTGTGCACGGCAACGACCTTGCCGACGACCGCGCCGGTGTCGTCCTTGACCTCCAGTCCGACGAGGTCGGCATGGTAGAATTCATCCTCTTCGCCCTCATCAGGCAACACGGAACGGTCGACGAACAATTCGGTGCCGGCAAGCGCCTCGGCGGCATTGCGGTCGTTGACGCCTTTGAACCGCACCACCACCACCGTGTTGGCAGGCCTGATGTCGACGATCTGGAAGGCGCGGCCATCCCTGGCGTAGAGCGGACCGTAATCGGCCAGCGCCAGCGGGTCGCCGGTAAAGCTCTTGACGCGCAATTCACCCTTGATGCCATGCGCGGCACCGATCACGGCCATCTGGACGGGGTTTTGTGGCTTGCTCATCTGCGGAAAATCCTTTGCCTTGCTCTAACCCCAGCCCGTCGTCATTTCAATGACGCCGCTCTTCACCGCTTCCTAACCCGGCTGCCGGAAGATGGCCCAGAACTGGAAAAACGGAACTGGAAGAGCGCAATGCAGGAATTCCTCATACCGGCGAAACCCGATCTTCAGGCGGCGCGCGAGGCCTGGCTGAAGATGCTGGCGCGAGAACGCCGACTGTCGCCCGAAACCGTCGAGGCTTATGAACGCGACACGCGCCAGTTCCTGCATTTCCTGACCGGCCATTGCGGCGGCTCGCCCGGCATCTCCGACATCGCCGATCTGCGCCCCGCCGATTTGCGCGGCTTTCTCGCTGCCCGCCGTGCTGAGGGCGCCGGCGCCCGCACGCTCGGGCGCGGGCTGGCTGGCATCCGCTCGCTGCTGCGTTTCCTGGAACGGCGTGGCCTCGCCAATGCGGCCGGTGCGGCAGCCTTGCGCGCGCCGCGGCAGCCGAAATCGCTGCCCAAGCCGCTGACCGCAAGCGATGCAAAACACGTTGTCTCGGTGGAAGGCCAGCTGGCGGAGGAGCCATGGATCGCCGCCCGCAACGCCGCCGTGCTGACCCTACTCTATGGATCGGGTCTGCGCATTTCCGAGGCGCTCGGCCTGTCGGGCGCCGATCTGTCCTCACCTGGTGATACCGTGCTGCGCGTCACCGGCAAGGGTGGCAAGACCCGGCTGGTGCCGGTGCTGCCGGTGGCGCTGCGGGCGATTGCCGAATACCGCCGCTTGTGTCCCTGGCATCTCGATCCCAAAGGCCTGCTGTTTCGCGGTGCCCGCGGCGGGCCGCTGAACCCGGCGATCGTTCAGCGCGACATGGCCAAGCTGCGCTCGGCGCTCAACCTGCCCGACACGGCGACGCCGCATGCGCTGCGCCATTCCTTCGCCACGCATCTGCTTGGGCGCGGCGGCGACCTGCGCACCATTCAGGAGTTGCTCGGCCATGCCAGCCTGTCGACGACGCAGATATACACCGGTGTCGACACGGCCAGGCTGCTCGAGATTTACGAAGCAGCTCATCCGCGTGCGTGATGGACGCTTGAATCGGTGGCCATCTCGCAACAATTTTGATGCGCCGATTAACCGTTTTGCCGCTTTTTGCGCCTAGAACCGCAGCATGAAACGCCTCATCGCCATCGCCGACCGCGCAACCCATGTTTCGCTGAAGCTGCTTGTCGCGCTCAACGCCCTGTTTTTCCTCTCCTTCCTCATCATCGCGCTGCTCGCCGCGGGCAAGGCACGCGCCGAGACCTCGGCCTGCGCCGGTAGCGATATGCTGAGCGCGCTGCAAAAGGACGACCCGGCTGCCTACCGCAAGATCGAGGCGGACGCGGCAGCGACACCGAACGGCAAGGGCTTGCTGTGGAAGCTCGAAAAATCAGGCGAAAAACCGTCTTTCCTGTTCGGCACCATGCACGTTACCGACCCGCGCGTCACCACGCTGCCGCCCGCCGCGCAGAAGGCATTCGATGCGGCTGGCACCGTCGTCATCGAGACCACCGAAGTGCTCGACAAGCAGAAGATGATGGCCACACTGCTGAAAGAGCCGGATCTGATGATGTTCACCGACAAGACGACGCTTTCGTCGCTGCTGTCGCCGGAGGATGCGGCGGTGGTCAACAAGGCGCTCGATACGCGTGGCATCCCGCCAGCGACCGTCGCCAAGATGAAGCCCTGGTTGCTGTCGGCGATGGTGGCGCTGCCTGCATGCGAAGTCGCCCGCCAGGCTGGCGGTGCGCCGGTGCTCGACGTCAAGCTTGCCAAGGACGCCGAGGCTTCGGGCAAATCAGTCGAGGGGCTGGAGACACTCGCCGACCAGCTGCGCGCCATGGCTTCGCTGCCGATCGCCTTTCACCTGAAGGGGCTGGTCGACACGCTGAAGCTTGGCGACAAGGTGAACGACGTCAACGAAACCATGATCGTGCTTTACCGGCGTGGCGACACTGGCATGTACGTACCGCTGTTTCGGGCCGTCATCCCCGAACAGGTCGACGGCCAATCGGGTTACGCCGAATTCGAGCAGACCATGATCACCAGCCGCAACAAGGTGATGGTCGATCGTGCCGCGCCGATCCTCGCCCACGGCAATGTCTTCATGGCGGTCGGCGCCATGCACCTTCCCGGAGCGCAAGGCTTGGTCGAGGGTTTCCGCAAGGCCGGCTATACTGTGACCGCCGTCAACTGAACGACACGGCGGAGTTGCACACCGAATCATTGCCAAGCCTGGGTCAGTCCTGATTCCTGGCGCGACGGCGGACCGGCCGCGCTTCGTGCCAAGAAACTGAAAAAGGTTCGGTTTGGCTCGATCGAACCCCATTTTGCGGTGGAAATGCATGCCTGCAAGCGATTCCGGATCAGAATTGCCCTGTTTTCGGCGTTTTCAACGCCTAATGTGAAACCGATTCAACGATTGTACGTTGATGGCTATTACTTGATGTTTTTCATCCACGGAGGACACTTTTATGGCGAACACACCCAATCCGAACGACCCATTCACCTCGCCGGGCTCCGCACGGCCAAGCGGCGGCGGCAGCGGCTGGCTGATTGCCCTGGTCGTCGTTATCCTGGCAATTGTCGCCTATTATGTTTTTGGAAGACGTAGCGAGGCACCTGCGCCTGCCGAACCGCCCGCAGCCAGCACACCGGCCCCGGCGCCTGCACCCGCCGAGCCGATGAAGCCAGCCGAACCGGCTCCTGCGCCAGCTCCGGCAACACCCGCTCCGGCTCCCGCTCCGGCAGAACCTGCACCCGCTCCGGCCCCTGCGCCAGCCCCGGCACCAGCACCTGCGCCGGCACCAGCACCGGCCCCTCAGTGATCAGACTGCCGACTTAATATATGAAATATATGAACGGCCCGCTGAAAGGCGGGCCGTTTTGTTTTTGGGAGCAATCGCGGATGTTTCGGCCAATCTCCAAGGTTTGCGATTCTCCGCGTTTGCTCAGATATGGATGGGCTTGAAGAACGTCGCCAATGCCGCCTCCTTTACCGCCTCCGACATTGTCGGATGGGCGTGACAGGTGCGGGCTAGGTCTTCCGACGAGCCGCCAAACTCCATCAGCACGGCCGCCTCGTGGATCATCTCGCCGGCGCCGAAGCCGACGATGTGGACGCCGAGCACACGGTCGCTGGCCTTGTCGGCCAGGATCTTCACAAAGCCGTCGGTGTGCAGCATGGCGCGCGCCCGGCCGTTGGCGCTGAACGGAAATTTTCCGGCCTTGTAGTCGATGCCGGCCTTCTTCAATTCTTCTTCGGTCTTGCCGACCGAGGCGATTTCCGGCGTGGTGTAGACGACGCTCGGAATCACGTCATAGTTCACATGACCGGCCTGGCCGGCGATGGTTTCGGCCACCGCCACGCCCTCGTCTTCGGCCTTGTGGGCAAGCATCGGCCCGGCGATGACATCGCCGATGGCGTAGATGCCAGGCACGTTGGTTCTGAGATGGCCGTCGGTCTTGACCCGACCGCGCTCATCGACGTCGACGCCGGCCTCCTTCAGCCCGAGAGCGTCCGAATAGGCCCGTCGTCCCGTCGCAATCAGCACCGCGTCCGCCTCGATCGTCTCGGCCGCTCCGCCTTTGACCGGCTCGAAGGTGACCGTCACCCCCTTCTTGGCCTTGGCGACGCCGGTCACCTTGGCGCCCAGCCTGAACTCAAAGCCCTGCTTCGACAGCAGGCGCTGGAATTGCTTGGAGACCTCGCCATCCATGCCGCCCAGGATAGTGTCGAGGAACTCGACCACGGTGACCTTGGCGCCGAGCCGCGCCCATACCGAGCCGAGCTCCAGACCGATGACACCGCCGCCGACCACCACCAGATGGCCCGGCACCTTGTCCAGCGACAGCGCGCCGGTCGACGAGATGATCACCTTCTCGTCGAAATCGACCTTGACGCCGGGAATGCCGGCGACGTCGGAGCCGGTGGCGATGACGATGTTCTTGGTCTCGATCTCCTCGACCTTGCCGTCATCGGAGGTCACCGACACCTTGCCGGCCGCAACTACCTTGCCGGTGCCACGAAAACTGTCGATCTTGTTCTTCTTGAACAGGAAGGCGACGCCATTGACGTTGGCCGTCACTGTCGCATCCTTGTGCGCCATCATCTTCCCAAGGTTGAGCTTGGGCGCGCCGATCTCGACGCCGAGCGCGTCGAAGGAATGGCCGGCCTCGGCAAACATCTCGGACGCATGCAGCAGCGCCTTCGACGGGATGCAGCCGATGTTGAGGCAGGTACCGCCGAAGGTCGGGTTCTTTTCGACCACCGCCGTCTTCAGACCGAGCTGCGCCGCCTTGATGGCGCAGACATAGCCGCCTGGTCCCGATCCGATGATAACGACGTCATAGGCCATGATACTGTCCCTTTTGCTTTAGCGGCCGCCGCCGATTTCCAGATTGGCGCCTGTTGTGTAGGACGCCTCGTCCGACAGCAGCCAGAGAATTGCGGCTGCGACTTCCTCGGCGGTGCCGACGCGCTGCATGGGCACCACCTTGCGCATTCTCTCGGCGCGATCCGGCTGCCCGCCGGAGGCATGAATTTCTGTGTCGATGATGCCCGGGCTGACCGCATTGACACGAATGCCTTCGCCGGCCACTTCGCGGGCAAGCCCGATGGTGAAGGAATCGAGCGCGCCCTTCGAGGCGGCGTAGTCGACATATTGGCCCGGCCCGCCAAGCCTTGCCGCGATCGAAGAAACATTGACGATCGCGCCGCCCTTGCCGCCATGCCTGGTCGACATCCGCTTCACCGCCTCGCGGGCGCAAAGCATCGGTGCGATCACATTGATGCGCATCATGCGCTCCAGCCTTGCAGCGCTCAGCTCGTCGACGCGCGCGCTCTGGTCGACCACGCCGGCATTGTTGACGAGCGCGTCGAGCCGACCGAAACGGGCATCGACAGCCTCAAACATCGCCAACACGTCCCTCTCGCTGCCGACATCGCCCTTGACAGCGAAGGCTTCTCCGCCAGCGGCCTCGATGTCGGCGACCACCGTTTCGGCTGCTTTTGCATTCGACACGTAATTGACCGCAATGCGATAGCCGGCCTTGGCGGCAAGCCTGCATGTAGCGGCGCCGATGCCGCGGCTGCCGCCGGTCACCAGCAGGATTTTTCCGCTCGCGCTCATTCCTGACATCCTTTCAGGGCAAAGACGTCCCAGGGCACCTTGGAAAAGCCGTTGGCGCCATAGGCCGCCGACATCTGCAACGACGCTCCCAGATCGGGAAGAATCAGCTTCTTCGGCGCATCCTTTCCTTCGCCCGGCAGCAACGCGATATTGCCCTGGTCGTCGGCAGTGTAGATGACGCCCTCCCACACGGTGCAGGCGGCGAGCTCGTCGCCGGTGACGTCGCCGGCCGGGCATTTGTACATCAGCGAGCCATGCGGCCGCGCCACGCCCTCGGTCCACATGACGATGCCGTCGAGCACGACGCCCTTGTCGAGCACCATCTTGAAGCTGTTGCTGACGGCAGCCGACTCGCCGGTCGGCCTGAAATCGATCTCGGCGGCGTTCTCGGGATCGCCATAGACGGCGAGCTCGAGCGGGCAGGCGGCAAGGGCGGCGGAGACCGCCTGTACGCCAACCGCGCAGATCGTGACAAACAATCCAGACTGGAAACGAGAGGAATTCATCCGACGGCGCAGATCCATGCTCCGGCTCACGTGGGCCGCCCCTAGAGGTCGAGCACCAGCCGCTCAGGATCCTCCAGACTTTCCTTGACCCGCACTAGGAAGGTCACCGCTTCCTTGCCGTCGACGATGCGGTGGTCGTAGGACAGCGCCAGATACATCATCGGACGGATGACGATCTGCCCGCCGACCACCATCGGCCGCTCCTGGATCTTGTGCATGCCCAAAATGCCCGACTGCGGCGCATTGAGGATCGGCGTCGACATCAGCGACCCGTAAACGCCACCGTTGGAAATCGTGAACGTGCCGCCTTGCATATCCGCAACCGACAGCTTGCCGTCGCGCGCCGCAAGCCCCAGCCTGCCGATTTCCTTTTCGATTTCGGCGATGGACATCTGGTCGGCATTGCGCACAACCGGCACGACGAGACCTTTCTCGGTGCCGACGGCAACGCCGATATGGGCGTAGTTCTTGAAGATGATGTCGGTGCCGTCGATCTCGGCATTGACCGACGGTATCTCCTTCAGCGCATGGGTGACCGCCTTGGTGAAAAAGCCCATGAAGCCGAGCTTCACGCCGTGCTTCTTCTCGAACACGTCCTTGTATTTGCTCCTCAGCGCCATCACCGCGCTCATGTCGACCTCGTTGAAGGTGGTCAGCATGGCGGCGGTCGATTGCGCTTCCTTGAGGCGGCGCGCGATGGTCTGGCGCAGCTTGGTCATGCGCACGCGCTCCTCGCGCGACGCATCGTCGGCCGGGGACGGCGCGCGCGCGGCGACAGGTGCCGGTACAGGCGCTGCCTTTGGCATTTCGGCCGGCTGCGACGGCGCGCCCCTGGCGATCAGGTCGAGCACGTCGCCTTTCAGCACCTGGCCGCGCTTGCCCGAGCCCGACACCTGGTCGACCGCGAGATTGTGCTCGGCCAGCAGCTTTGCCGCCGACGGCGCCGGCGGCATGGTGCGTGTCTCGATCGCGCCGGCGTCGCCGGCGATCTTGGCCGTCTCGGCAGCGGCCTGCTTGACGCTCGAGGCCGCAGTCGGAGCCGAGGCCTGCGACACCGCCTCCTGCTTCGTTGCCGGGGCGGCGGCAGCATCGGCTGCTCCGCCTGCCGAAATCGTGCCGAGCAGTGCGCCGACGCCGACCGTCTCGCCTTCCTTGACGGCGATCTCGGCGAGCGTGCCCGCGGCGGCGGCCGGCACTTCCACCGTCACCTTGTCGGTTTCGAGCTCGACCAGCGGCTCATCGGCGGCGATCGCGTCGCCGACCTTCTTGAACCATTTGCCGATGGTCGCCTCGGTGACGGATTCACCAAGTGTCGGGACGCGGATTTCGGTTGCCATTGTGCCTGTCCGTTTCTTTCGGTTCTGTTCTATTCACCAAGCGCGTCGTCGAGCAACGCGGCAAGCTGGGCGAGATGCTTCGACATCAATCCGGTCGCCGGCGAAGCGGCGGCCGGCCGGCCGGTATAGCGCACCCGCTGATGCTTGGCGTCGATATGCGCCAGTACCCATTCGAGATACGGATCGATGAACGACCAGGCGCCCATGTTCTTGGGCTCCTCCTGGCACCACACCATCTCGGCATTGCGGAAGCGCGACAGTTCGGTGATCAGCGCCTTGGCCGGGAACGGATAGAGCTGCTCGACGCGCAGCAAATAGATGTCGTTGATGCCGCGCTTCTCGCGCTCCTCGTAGAGGTCGTAGTAGACCTTGCCCGAACAGAGCACGACACGGCGGATCTTCGAATCCTTGGTGAGCTTGATGGCCTGGCCCGACAGCAGCTGGGCATCGTCCCACAACAGCCGGTGAAAGGCGCTTTCGCCCGACATCTCCGGCAGCGTCGACACGGCCCGCTTGTGGCGCAGCAGCGACTTCGGCGTCATCAGGATCAGCGGCTTGCGGAAGTCCCGCTTCAATTGCCGGCGCAAGATGTGGAAGTAGTTGGCCGGCGTCGTGACGTTGGCGACCTGCATGTTGTCTTCGGCGCAAAGCTGCAGAAAGCGCTCGAGCCGGGCCGACGAGTGCTCCGGCCCCTGGCCTTCATAGCCGTGCGGCAGCAGGCAGACGAGGCCCGACATTCTGAGCCATTTGCGCTCGCCCGACGAGATGAACTGGTCGAACACCACCTGGGCGCCGTTGGCGAAGTCGCCGAACTGCGCTTCCCACAGCGTCAGTGCCTTCGGCTCGGCCAGCGAGTAGCCATATTCGAAGCCGAGCACGGCCTCTTCCGACAGCATCGAGTTGATGACCTCGAAACCGGCCTGGGCCGCAGACAGATTGTTGAGCGGGATGTAGCGTGTCTCGTCGCGCTGGTCGTAGAGCACGGAATGGCGCTGCGAGAAGGTACCGCGCTCCGAATCCTGTCCGGACAGCCGGATCGGATTGCCGTCGAGCAGGATGGCGCCGAAGGCCAGCGCCTCGGCCGTCGACCAGTCGATGCCTTCGCCGGACTCGATCGCCTGACGGCGGTTGTCGAGGAAGCGGATGATCGTCCTGTGCGCCTCGAAATCCTTCGGCACCTCGGTCAGTCTCTTGCCGATCTCTTTCAGCGTCTTGACTGGAACGGCGGTCTTGCCGCGCCGCTGTTCGTCCTGATTGTCGGCCGAGCGCAGGCCGGACCACGCGCCGTCCAGCCAGTCCGCCTTGTTCGGCTTGTAATGCTGGCCGACCTCGAATTCCTGCTCGAGATGCGCCCGCCAATCGGCCTTCATCTTCTCGAACTCGGCCTGGGTGATATGGCCTTCGGAAATCAGCCGGTCGGCATAGATCTGCACCGTCGTCTTCTGGTTGCGGATCTTGCGATACATGATCGGCTGGGTGAAGGCGGGCTCGTCGCCCTCATTGTGGCCGAAGCGGCGGTAGCAGAACATGTCCACCACGACAGGCTTGTGGAACTTCATGCGGAATTCGATCGCCACCTTGGTGGCATGGACCACGGCTTCCGGATCGTCGCCATTGACGTGGAAGATCGGCGCCTCGATCATCTTGGCCACGTCGGACGGATAGGGCGACGAACGCGAAAAGCGCGGGTTGGTGGTGAAGCCGATCTGGTTGTTGATGATGAAATGCAGCGTGCCGGCGACGCGGTGGCCGCGCAGGCCGGACAGGCCGAGGATTTCGGCAATCACGCCCTGGCCGGCAAAGGCGGCGTCGCCATGCAGCAGCAGCGGCAGCACCTTGGCGCGCTCTTCCAGCGGAACGATCTCCTCGCGGCTGCGGCCGAACAGATAGTCCTGCTTGGCGCGCGCCTTACCCATCACCACCGGGTCTACGATTTCCAGATGCGAAGGATTGGCAGTCAGCGACAGATGCACCTTGTTGCCGTCGAACTCGCGATCCGACGAGGCACCGAGATGGTACTTCACGTCGCCCGAGCCTTCGACCTCGTCGGGCGCGGCCGACCCGCCCTTGAACTCATGGAAAATGGCACGGTGCGGCTTGGCCATCACCTGCGACAGCACGTTCAGCCGGCCGCGATGCGCCATGCCGAGCACGATCTCCTTCATGCCGAGCTGGCCGCCGCGCTTGATGATCTGCTCCAGCGCCGGGATCAGCGATTCGCCGCCATCGAGGCCGAAGCGCTTGGTGCCCTTGTACTTGACGTCGATGAACTGCTCGAAGCCTTCCGCCTCGACCAGCTTCTGCAGGATCGCCTTCTTGCCGGCGGCGGTGAAGGAGATCTCCTTGTCGGTGCCCTCGATGCGCGCCTGGATCCAGGCCTTCTCCTCGGGATCGGAAATATGCATGAATTCGACGCCGAGCGTCGAGCAATAGGTCCGGGTCAGGATATCGAGCATTTGCCGGATGGTGCCGAATTCCAGCCCGAGCACATTGTCGAGGAAGATCGGCCGGTCGTAGTCGGCTTCGGTGAAGCCGTAATTCTCCGGCGACAGCTCGTTATAATCCTCGAGCGGCTTGGCGATGCCGAGCGGATCGAGATTGGCGTGCAGGTGGCCGCGCATGCGGAAGGCGCGGATCATCATGATGGCTCGGACGGAATCGCGCGTCGCCTGATGTACGTCGGCGTCGGAAAGCGCTGCACCGTTGCCGACCGCCCTGTCCTTGACCTTCTTTTCGATGTGCTTTTCGACCAGGCCCCAATTGCCGTCCAGCGCCGAGACCAACTCGCCATTGGCCTGCATCGGCCATGAGGGCTTGGCCCAAGAGGCGCCCTTGGCATTCTTGCGCACGTCGCCGGCGTCGTCCTTCAGCGCCGCGAAGAAGTCCTGCCATTCGGGATCGACCGAAGCGGGATCGTCCTCATAGGCGGCATAAAGCGCGTCGATATAATCGGCATTGCCGCCATAGAGGAAAGAGGTAAGCGAAAATTGGTCGTTGGCCTGATCTTGTCTTGCCATTTTTGTCCGCGGAGCCGCGCTCCGTCTCCTGTTTTTTGGAGGGGAGTAGGGCAGTAGGGGAGTAAGGCGGTAGGGAAAGCTGGCGGTTGCCGCGCTCGGTCCCGTTCTTCCTATTCCCCTACTGCCATACTGCCCTACTCCCTTACTGCCTTATCCTTTGATCGCCTCGACCAGCGTCGTGCCGAGCCGGGCCGGCGACGGCGACACCTTGATGCCGGCCGATTCCATCGCCGCGATCTTGTCTTCCGCGCCGCCCTTGCCGCCGGAGATGACCGCGCCCGCATGGCCCATGGTGCGGCCCGCCGGCGCGGTGCGCCCGGCGATGAAGCCTGCCATCGGCTTGCTGCGGCCGCGCTTTGCCTCGTCTTTGAGGAACTGCGCGGCGTCTTCCTCGGCCGAACCGCCGATCTCACCGATCATGATGATCGACTTGGTCTCGTCGTCGGCGAGGAACATCTCCAGCACGTCGATGAACTCCGTGCCTTTGACCGGATCGCCGCCGATGCCGACGGCGGTGGTCTGGCCGAGGCCGACATTGGTGGTCTGGAACACCGCCTCATAGGTAAGCGTTCCCGAGCGCGAAACAACGCCGACCGAGCCCTTGCGGAAGATGTTGCCGGGCATGATGCCGATCTTGCATTGGTCCGGGGTCAGCACGCCGGGACAGTTCGGCCCAATCAACCGCGATGTCGAGCGGTCGAGCCGTGCCTTGACCTTGATCATGTCCATCACCGGTATGCCCTCGGTGATGCAGACGATCAGCGGGATCTCGGCCTCGATCGCTTCCAGGATCGCTTCGGCGGCACCCGCCGGCGGCACGTAGACGACCGAAGCGTTGGCGCCGGTCTTGGCCTTGCCTTCGGCAACCGTGCCGAAGATCGGCAGCGTCTCGCCCTTGGCGCCGGTCCAGGCTTCGCCGCCCTTCTTGGGGTGGATGCCGCCGACCATATTTGTGCCGTGATAGGCCAGCGCCTGCTCGGTGTGGAACGTGCCGGTCTTTCCGGTCAGGCCCTGCACCAGCACCTTGGTGTTCTTGTCGACGAGAATGGACATGGTGGTCCTTTTCTAAAAACCGTTGATCGAGGATGGCGAGACGCGCCGGTAGACGCCGCTCACCATGTCTTGCCAGCTATCGCTGCCGGCAGGTTTGAAATGCAGTCGCATGAGGTAGGTGTCGGCATCGTCAAAAATATACGTCACGCGCGCCGCGCCACGCGGCGACGACCGATCCAGAACCAATTCGCTGCCGTTCCAAGCGCCGGTGGCGGGCGACGCCGGCACGAACCCCATCGAGTCGAACTGATGCATGGTGACGAGGCTGTTCTGCTGATCGAAGCCGAACACATTGTGCGAGCCGAACGAAACCGTGCCGTCGCGGCGCTGGCGATAGCGCTGCACCACGAACAGGCCGCCGAATTGCGCCTCGGCCAGCACTTCCGAAGCCGCCGTGCCGGGGTCGGCCCACTGAGTGCCCGAAATCTCCTCCTCGCCACGCCAGGCACCGACCAGCGCCTGCAGGCGCTGGTGATCGGCTGAGAGGGAGGAGAACGGTGCCGCGTTCATGGTCAGAGCCGCTTCAGCTCGGTGACGGTGAGGTCACTCTTGGCATTGCCGGTGTTGAGCGTCGTCGCCGGCTCGAACATCAGCACGACAGGTTCTTCGCTCAGCGAGCGCGGACGGTGCTCGACGGCGCGCGGCACGACGATGAAATCGCCGCTGCCAAGCTCCACCGTGCCGTCGCGGAAATCGATGGCGATGCGGCCGCGCAGCACCAGGAAGGCCTCGTCCTCGTTGTCATGCGCGTGCCAATCGAAGACTTCGCCGAACTTGGCAACCTTGGCCTGGCTGTCGTTGACGTCGCCGGCAATGTGCGGATCGAACACCTTGGCGATCTTCGCGTCCGCCGCCTCGACGAGATTGATCTTGCGCGGAGGCACAGGCCTATTCCTCTTCCAACATCGAATGCGGCGAATTGATCCCGAAACGAAAAGCACCGGTGAACCTGCCATTCACCGGTGGATCACCGAGTGCCTCGACAAAAAAGCATTTGCTGCCGTTTCTGGGCGCGGTACATTCGTTGCTGACGAAAGCTCGCACGTAATTCTGATCCGAAAAGTCGCCTAAAATCTCTTCTTTAGGGATTTCCCTCAAACCCTGCGACTGAGCATAAGCATCGAATTCCGACATCCGATCCGTGCTTCCAAACACTTGGCAAATATCGATGGCAGATCGATTTGCTTCCGATCCTGCAGGTTTGAAGGTAACAAACGGCATCGAGAAGTCTGCCCCGCCGCGAGTGTAAGCCCTTCTTCCTGAATCGCTCGGATCAATCGAAAATCCGTTCGCAATGGCCAACTGCTCGCCCTTCAGCAAATCCCCATTCGATGCGATGCAGATGTTCTTGTAGAGAAGAACAGCATCCACAATCTCTTCCGCATGCGACGGAACGGCCGTGCAGCCGAACACAATTGCGCACAGAAGTTGAGGCGAGATCATCGGCTACCCCTCAGCCCTTCACCGCCGCGACAATCTTCTTGGCTGCGTCATCGAGGTCATCGGCCGACACCACGTTCAGCCCGCTGTCGTTGATGATCTTCTTGCCGAGCTCGGCGTTGGTGCCTTCCAGCCGCACCACCAGCGGCACTTGCAGGCCAACCTCCTTGACCGCGGCGATAACGCCTTCGGCGATGATGTCGCACTTCATGATGCCACCGAAGATGTTGATCAGGATGCCCTTGACCGCCGGATCCTTGGTGATGATCTTGAACGCCGCCGTCACCTTCTCTTTCGACGCGCCGCCGCCGACATCGAGGAAGTTGGCCGGCTCGGCGCCATAAAGCTTGATGATGTCCATCGTTGCCATGGCGAGGCCGGCGCCGTTGACCATGCAGCCGATATTGCCGTCGAGCGCGACATAGGCGAGGTCGTATTTCGACGCCTCGATCTCCTTCTCGTCCTCTTCGGTGGTGTCGCGCAATTCAAGCACGTCCGGGTGACGGAACAGCGCGTTGTTGTCGAACGACACTTTTGCGTCGAGCACGCGCAGCCGGCCGCTCTTCATGACGATCAGCGGATTGACCTCGAGCAGGCTCATGTCCTTCTCGACAAATGCCTTGTAGAGGATCGGAAACAGGGTCGCGCCATCCTTGGCGGCGTCGCCGTCGAGCCTCAGTGCGGCGTTGAGCTTCTTCACATCGTCGGCCGTCACGCCCTTTTCCGGGTCGATGGCGACGGTGATGATCTTTTCCGGCGTGTCGTGGGCGACCGCCTCGATGTCCATACCGCCCTCGGTCGAGACGACAAAGGCGACGCGCCCGACCGAGCGGTCGACCAGGATCGACAGATAGAGCTCGCGTTCGATGTCGGCGCCGTCCTCGATATAGAGCCGGTTGACCTGCTTGCCGGCCGGGCCGGTCTGCTTGGTGACCAGCGTATGGCCGAGCATCTCCTTGGCGTTGGCGACGACCTCGGCTACCGACTTCGCCAGCCTGACGCCGCCCTTGGCATCGGGGCCGAGCTCCTTGAACTTGCCCTTGCCGCGGCCGCCGGCATGGATCTGGCTCTTGACCACATAGAGCGGGCCGGGCAGCGCCTTGGCGGCGGCTTCCGCCTCGCTCGCCTTGAACACCGGCACGCCCTCGGCCACGGGTGCGCCAAAGCCTTTCAGCAGCGCCTTGCCCTGATATTCATGGATATTCATGCGCTATGTCTCCAGCTTGCTTGGCGGGCTTGGTTACCGGCTTACTTGGCCGCGAGATGCGGAGCGATCTTGACGCAGGCGTCGCACAGGCCCTGCACCGCGGCGACCGAACTGTCGAACATCTTCTGCTCGCTTTTCGCGAGCTCGATCTCGATGATCCGCTCGACGCCGCCGGCGCCGATCACCACGGGAACGCCGACATAGGTGTTCTTGACGCCATATTGGCCGGAGAGGTACGCCGCACAGGGCAGCACCCGCTTCTTGTCCTTGAGATAGGCTTCGGCCATGGCGATGGCCGAGGCGGCCGGCGCATAGAAGGCAGAGCCCGTCTTGAGCAGGCCGACGATCTCGGCGCCGCCGTCGCGGGTACGCTGCACGATCTGGTCGAGCCGCTCCTTCGAGGTCCAGCCCATCTTGATGAGGTCGGGCAGCGGGATGCCGGCAACCGTCGAATAGCGGATCATCGGCACCATGGAATCGCCATGGCCGCCAAGCACGAAGGCGGTGACATCCTCGACCGAGACCTTGAATTCCTCGGCCAGGAAATAACGGAAGCGCGAACTGTCGAGCACCCCGGCCATGCCGACGACATGGCTCTTGGGCAGGCCGGAAAACTTCTGCAGCGCCCAGACCATGGCGTCGAGCGGATTGGTGATGCAGATGACGAAGGCTTTCGGCGCGTATTTCTTGAGGCCGGCGCCGACCTGCTCCATCACCTTCAGATTGATGCCCAGAAGATCGTCGCGGCTCATGCCGGGCTTGCGCGGCACGCCGGCGGTGACGATGCAGACGTCGGCGCCCTCGATGCCGGCATAGTCGTTGACGCCGGTCAGCCTGGAGTCGAACCCATCGACCGGCGACGACTGCGCGATGTCCAGCCCCTTGCCTTGCGGGATGCCTTCGGCGATATCGAACAGCACGACGTCGCCGAGATCCTTGAGGCCGACCATGTGGGCGAGGGTGCCGCCGATCATGCCCGAGCCGATGAGCGCTATCTTGTTGCGTGCCATGTCAGGATGTTTTCCCTTTGACTATGACGGCGCCCAAATCCTTGACGATTTGATGACGGCGTCGGAGGAAGAGGCCGGAATGCTGCGGAACCGCGAAATTCGCCGCACGCAATAGCCCCGGCCGCACAAAAATTCAAACGATTATTTTGGAGTGAGTAATTTCAATCGGTTAGAAACAACGGGAATTACGTAAACGTCAAAGTTCTGAAGCCGACTAGAGGAATTCTACACAATGGCACTGGAAATCAGAAGGCTGTTTCCTGGCGATGACGCCCTTGTGATGCGGGTCGCCGACGAAGTCTTCGACGAGCCGGTCAGGCCGGATCGGCTCTCCGCCTATCTCATGGAGGCCGGTCATTTCATGGTCGTGGCCCTCGCCGACGGCATCGTCGTTGGCCAATGCGCAGCTGTCGTCCACCGCCACCCGGACAAGGTGAGCGAACTCTACATAGACGAAGTCGGTGTGGCGCCGGCCTTTCAACGCCAGGGCATTGCGACGAGGATGCTCGGCGCCATGTTCGCACTCGGTCGCGAGCATGGCTGTGAGGAGGCGTGGGTCGGCACCGAGCCGGACAATGTCGCTGCTCACGCACTTTACGAGTCGCGGAAGGAGCCGCATGGGCCGGCGGAGGGGTTCGTCATGTATGTTTATCGATTATAGGCGCCGGCATCGCCCCCTTCTGTACTATCCCTCACGCCTGAGCCTGCCGTGCCTCCGCCGATGATCCCTGCGCCCTCTGCCTCTCCGCCCAGTCCTCCAGCCAGTCGTGGCTCTGCATCTCGATCAGCCGCGATGCGGTGCGCTCGAACTCGAAGACTTCGTTGCCGCGCTTGGCCGTATAGAGCTGCGCCGGCGGTGCCGCGGCGCTCATCACCAGCCGTACATGATGATCGTAGAGCGTATCGACCAGCAGGATGAAGCGCTTGGCTTCGTTGCGCTTGCCTTCGCCGAGCACCGGCACATGGTCGATGAAGATGGTCGAGAAACGGCTGGCAATGGCAAGATAGTCGCGGGCGCCGAGCGGCCTCTCGCAGAGATCGGCGAACGAAAACCGCGCCGCCTCGCCGGCAGCACGCGGCACCACGACGTGCCGGCCCTTCACCGTCAGCATCGTCTCGGCCGTCGGCCTGCCATGCGTCATCACCGCCCACGCGTCGTCGAGCGCATGGTCGGCGGCGGCATCGGCCGGGGTGACGTAGACCGGCATGCGGCTAAGCTTGTCGAGGCGGTAATCCTTGTCGGCGTCAAGCGCCAGCACCTGCGCGTGGCGCTCCAGGATAGCGACAAACGGCAAGAACAACTGGCGGTTCAGACCGTCGCGGTAGAGATCCTGCGACGCGACATTGGAGGTGGCGACCAGCACCACGCCATTGGCAAACAACGCCGAAAACAACCTGGACAGGATCATCGCATCGGCGATGTCGGTGACGGAGAACTCGTCGAAGCACAGCACCCAGGCTTGCTCGGCCAGCGCGCGCGCCACCGGCGGGATCGGGTCGTCCTCCTTGGCCGTGCCGTTTTTGCGAGCCTGCCGGTGCTTCTGGATGCGGTCCTGCACGTCGGCCATGAAGTCGTTGAAATGCACCCGGCGCTTGCGCCGCACCGGCAGCAGCTCGAAAAACATGTCCATCAGCATGGTCTTGCCGCGGCCGACGCCGCCATGGATATAGAGGCCCTTGACCGCCTCGTGCACCTCGCGCTTGCGGGCGAACAGCCACCCCAGCGCGCTTGATTTCTGCGCCAGCCGCTTTGCCGATATTTCGTCGATCAGCCGGTCGAGCGCAGCGGCGATCCGCTCCTGCGCCGGATCGCGCCCGATGGCGCCCGTCTCGACCAGATGGTCGTAGCGCTGCTTGACGGTCGCATGGGTCTGGAGGCCGTCACGCAGATGCATCGGTCACGTCGTTCCGGAGCAATCCCAAGAAAAGTGTGTAACGGTTTTCTGTCCGGAATTGCGTAAAAAACAAAAGAGAGCAATCCCAAGAAAAGTGTGTAGCGGTTTTCCGTCCGGAATTGCGTAACAATGGGGGCCGTTCTCTTACCTTGTAAGCGAGATCGGCAGGCCGTTGGAAGTCTGGCCGTCGAATTTCTCGCCGCCCGAGGAATAAAGCCGTGCCAGCGTGCCGCCGTTCTCGTCATAGAGCGTCAGCTGTTTGCCGGCGACGTTCCAGGATTTGATGCCGTCGAGCGGCGCCGGGCAATGCAGCGGTCCGGCGCGGTAGCCCGACCCGAATTTGGTCTGCGGCGTCGCCACCTGACAGCTCTGGCCGGACACGCTTGCCTTCCACACGCCGGCGACGCTGGACGCGGTGAGGTCGGCCGCACCGGCCGGCGCCGTCCCGTCGGGCGGCAGCGAGGCGACCTGGGTGTTCTGCGGCGCGGTCGGAAATTTCGACGGATCGGCCGGGCCGGGTGTTGCCGGCGGCGGCAGCTGGTTTGCGGTCACCTTGCCGGCGGGCGCAGCTTCCAGCGGCGCCGGCTGCTGCTCGTCCATTGATGTGAACCGTGAGGTTGAACAGCCGCTCGCAACGAGCGCGGCCAACGATACGGCCAGCAGGCCGGTTTTCGAAAATTTCATTCTTCAACCTCCGTCGGATCCGGCTGGGAATGCCGTCCGCGCAATGTCCCCCTCACCAAGATGGAGAAGGTGGCGAAATTTCAACCCGATATGGTTAAAATACGGTTTGCGCCGCTAATGTTGCAAATTTGTCGCAAAATGCGCATTGCCTGAATTGCGTTACGCCTTGGCCGTTTGGCCGGCACCTCTGGTTGATGCGATACGGCGCGCTGGCGCCAGATCCCTGGCGGTCACCTCAAATGCTTGTGCGGGCCGGCGCCGGCATTATCTCTTGGCGATCAGCAACTGCAGGGAGCCGATTTCTTGGCCGCGAGAAAGAGAGCCGCCAACCGCTATTACAGCGGGCCGACCAGCGATCATTTCGACGGCACCTTGTTCTTCAATCCCGACGGGCGGCCGCCGGGTCGCTTTGCCGATCTGTTGAAATGGCAATTGAGCCGCGAACGCTCGAAATGGCCGGCGGCGGATCCGAGCCCGTTTCCACCGGCAAGACCGGTCGAGCGCATCGATGGTTCTACGCTGCGCCTCACCATGGTCGGTCATTCCTCGCTGCTCGTCCAGACAGCCGGCCTGAACATCCTGACCGACCCGGTCTGGTCGCGACGCGTCTCGCCGCTCTCCTTCGCCGGTCCGAGACGCGTCAATCCACCGGGCATCGCCTTTTCGCATTTGCCGCCCATCGACCTCGTGCTGGTCAGCCACAACCATTACGACCATCTCGACCTCGCCACCCTGAAGCGCCTGAAGACAAGACACGACCCGCTGCTGCTGACGCCGCTCGGCAACGACACGATCATCGGCGCTGCCGTGCCCCGTATGCGGCTTTCGGCGCATGACTGGGGCGACCGGGTCGATATCGGCGATGGCGTCACCGTCCATGTCGAGCCGGTGCACCACTGGTCGGCCCGCGGTACCCGCGACCGGCGCATGGCGCTGTGGGCGGGTTTCGTCGTCGAGACACCCGGCGCAAAGATCTGTTTCGCCGGCGATACCGGCTTCCACGGCGGCATCAACTATCGGCTGATGGCGCAAAAGCACGGCGGCTTCCGCCTCGCCATCCTGCCGATCGGCGCCTACGAGCCGCGCTGGTTCATGGCGCCGCATCACCAGGATCCGGAGGAGGCGGTGCAAGGCATGCTGTTGTGCAACGCTTCCTATGCCGCCGGCTGTCACTGGGGCACGTTCCGGCTCACCAACGAGCCGATCGACGAGCCGCCCAGAAAGCTCGGCGAAGCGCTCGATGCTGCCGGCCTGCCGCGGCAACGTTTTCGCGCCTTGCGGCCGGGCGAGGTCTGGGACGTGCCGGAGGTCTAGCCCGGCGGAACCTAAGCATCACATAGACGTTTGTAGGTGTTCTGTCGGCTGCGAGGTGTCTCTCATGATCAGGTGGATCATCATTCTTTTGATTATCGCGGCCGCGGCGAGCCTGCTCGGCATGCCGGCACTGGCCGGAGCCGCCGCTACCGGCGCACGCATCCTCATCGGTATCGTGCTGATCATCTTCCTGCTGATCGTGCTTGGCGTCTTCGCGGTGACGTGAAACTAAGGTGTGTTGAGATTCAGGTCAGGCCGCGCCGAGAATTGTGGTTTCCGAGAACCGGAGCGGAGCGTACTTTTGGGTACGTGAGCACCGGCCTACGCCGGCCGTAGCCTTAACTGCCACGACCGCTCATGAGTGCTTCGGCCGGCGAAGGCCGGAAGCGCAGGGAACTGCCATTCGCAGGCCGGCATCACCTGAATATCGACACAGCTTAAGCCGCGCTGGTAATTTCTGCCGCTATCCGCCATATAGGCGCCAAACCGGCAAGAGACCTTTCGATCGATGGCAAGCGCGGCCCCTTTCGCCAAGATGAACGGCATCGGCAACGAAATCATCGTTGCCGATATGCGCGGCCGTGCCGATCGCGTGACGCCTGCGGCAGCCATCGCGCTTAATGCCGATGCGGCGACCAGGTTCGACCAGATCATGGCGATCCACGACCCCAGGACGCCGGGCACCGCCTTTTTTATCGACATCTTGAATTCCGACGGAACCAGCGCGCAAGCCTGCGGCAACGGCATGCGCTGTGTCGTCCAGGCGCTCGCCGCCGAGACCGGCGAGAAGACATTTGCTTTTGAAACAGTCGCCGGCATCCTCAATGCCGAGGAACATGCCGACGGAACGATCTCGGTCGACATGGGCAAGCCGCGCTTCGGCTGGCAGGACATCCCGCTGGCCGAGGAGTTTCGCGATACCCGCATGATCGAACTGCAGATCGGCCCGATCGATGCGCCGGTACTGCATTCGCCTTCGGTCGTCTCGATGGGCAATCCGCACGCTATCTTCTGGGTCGACCGCGACGTCTGGTCCTACGAGCTCGAGCGCTTCGGCCCGCTGCTCGAAAACCACCCGATCTTCCCCGAGCGCGCCAACATCACCATCGCGCAGGTGACTTCGCCGGAGACCATGGCCATCCGCACCTGGGAGCGCGGCGCCGGCCTGACCAAGGCCTGCGGCTCGGCCGCGTGCGCTGCCGTGGTCGCTGCGGCCCGCACCCGGCGCACCGGCCGCAGCGTCACGCTGATGACGCCCGGCGGCGGCTTGCTGCATGTCCTGTGGCGCGACGACGACCACGTCATCCTCACCGGTGCCGCCGAATGGGAATTTTCCGGCAGCTTCGATCCGTCGACCGGGGCGTGGGCGCGCGACACCGAAAGCGCCGCCTGATGGCTCCTTCTGGTAACAAGGGTATCGAGGTCGTCACCTTCGGCTGCCGGCTGAACACCTATGAATCCGAGGTGATGCGACGCGAAGCCGAAAGTGCGGGCCTCGGCGGCCTCGAAGGCGGCGCCATCATCTTCAACACCTGCGCCGTCACCGGCGAGGCGGTGCGCCAGGCCAAGCAGTCGATCAGAAAAGCCCGCCGTGAGAACCCGGCCGCCCGCATCATCGTCACCGGCTGCGCCGCGCAGACCGGCCCGCAGGATTTCGTCGCCATGGACGAGGTCGATCTCGTCCTCGGCAATGAGGAGAAGCTCAGGGCGCATTCCTATCGCGCGCTGCCGGATTTCGGCGTCAACGACACTGAGAAGGCGCGCGTTAACGATATTT
This sequence comes from Mesorhizobium sp. M0751, assembly GCF_040320265.1. Classification (NCBI taxonomy): domain Bacteria; kingdom Pseudomonadati; phylum Pseudomonadota; class Alphaproteobacteria; order Hyphomicrobiales; family Phyllobacteriaceae; genus Mesorhizobium; species Mesorhizobium sp. M0751. The sequence continues at coordinate 87,569 of NZ_JAMYPH010000021.1, read as the reverse complement.
TTTCGGTGCGCGAAACGGCCGCCCACATGGTCGACGCCATCGAGGGCCGGGCACGCGCTTTTGTCCAGGTGCAGAACGGCTGCGACCACCGCTGCACCTTCTGCATCATTCCTTACGGTCGCGGCAATTCGCGCTCGGTGCCGATGGGCGCCGTGGTCGAGCAGGTCAAGCGACTCGTCGGCAATGGTTATGCCGAGATCGTGCTGACCGGCGTCGACATGACGAGTTTCGGCGCCGATCTGCCGGGCGCACCGAAGCTCGGCAAATTGGTCAAGACCATCCTGAAGCAGGTGCCAGATGTGAAACGCCTGCGGCTTTCCTCCATCGATTCGATCGAGGCCGACGACGATCTGCTGGACGCTATAGCCACCGAGCCGAAGCTGATGCCGCATCTGCATCTGTCGCTGCAATCGGGCGACGACATGATCCTGAAGCGGATGAAGCGCCGGCACAGCCGCGACCAGTCGATCCGCTTTTGCGAGGATGTGCGCAAACTGCGCCCGGGCATTGTTTTCGGCGCCGACATCATCGCCGGCTTCCCGACCGAGACGGACGCCATGTTCGAAAATTCGCTGGAGATCGTCGAGGAATGCGGCCTGACGCATCTCCACGTCTTCCCGTTTTCGCCGCGCCAGGGCACGCCCGCCGCGCGCATGCCGCAGCTCCGCCGCGACGTCGTCAAGCAACGCGCGGCACGCCTGCGCGCCGCCGGCGAGGCCGCCTATCGCCGCCATCTTGCCTCGCTCGCTGGAACGCATCAGTCTATCCTGGTCGAGCGCGACGGGCTCGGCCGCACCGAAGGGTTTACGCTGGCCGCGGTCTCTGCCGGCACGCCGGGCGACATCGTCGAGGCTGATATCGCCGGCGATGACGGTATCAGACTGATCGCCGCGCCGCTTGCCGCCCGCGCCGCCTGAGAGCGCAAGACATGGCTGGGTTTTTCAAGAAGATATTTTCGTTCGGTAAGAAGGAAGTCGTCGAGGAGCGGCCCGACGAGGCCGCACCGCTGCCGCCGATCAAATGGGATGAACTGGAAGCGCTGAAGCCGGCCGCCGAGCAGGCCGTCCCGGAGTTTTTGAAACGCGAAGAGCCGCGGCCCGAGGCCGAGGCCGCAGCTCCGCCGCCAGTCGAACCAGAGTTGCCTCCGGCACCGCAACCGGCGCCCGCGGAAGAGCCGAAGCCCGAACCACCGCCGACCATTCCACCCGAGCCAGAGATCCAGCCGGAACCGCAAACGCCTGCTGAGGAAGCCGAGGAGATCCGAGCCGGACCCGTCGCTTCCGAGCCAGTTCCTGAGCCGGAGCAGCCGGAGATCGTTCAGCCCGAGCCTCTGTCCACGGAAGCTGGCGCTGCCCCTCATCCGCCTGCCGGCACCTTCTCCCCGTACAGTGACGGGGAGAAGGGGGCTGATCGTCACGCCGAGCCTCCTTTTGAAAGTGGCGAGGAAAAAGCTCCGACGCTGACGCCTCCCTCTCCCCGTCTCTTACGGGGAGAGGGTAAGGGTGAGGGGCAGCGCGAACCTCTGCAAGACGCGGCACCCGCGGCCGAAGTCACGCCACCAGCACCCGCAGCGCCCGAAGCGCCACCGGCCGAAATCCCGCCTCCGATCCGCCAGCCCGCGCCGGTCGAGGCGAAGCCGGTCCTCGCCGAGATCGCACCCGAGCCAGAAGCCGTTCCGCAACCATCGCCAGAGCCAAAGCCCGCCCCCGGCAAGGTGACCGTAACCAAGAAGGTCGAGCAGAAGGCCGAGCCGCAGAAGGCGCCCGAACCGGCGCCGAGGCGTTCCTGGTTCCAGCGCATGCGAGACGGGCTTGCCCGCTCTTCCCGGGAGTTGTCGGGCAACATCGCCGGCGTCTTCACCAAGCGCAAGCTCGACGAGGACACGCTGCAGGACCTGGAGGATGTGCTGATCCGCGCCGATCTCGGCATGGAGACGGCTTTGCGCGTAACCGACGCGCTCTCCGCCAGCCGCTACGGCAAGGACGTCTCCGACACCGAAGTCCGCGCCATCATGGCGGCCGAGGTGGAGAAGGTGCTGACCCATGTCGCCATGCCGCTGGAGCTGGACCTCAGCCATAAGCCGCATGTCATCCTGGTTGTCGGCGTCAACGGCACCGGCAAGACCACGACCATCGGCAAGCTGGCGGCAAAGCTCACCGATGGCGGCCTTTCGGTGATGCTCGCCGCCGGCGACACCTTTCGCGCCGCCGCGATCGAGCAGCTGAAGATCTGGGGCGAGCGTACCAACTCGCCGGTCATTGCCTCGAAGCTCGGCGCCGATGCCGCCGGCCTCGCCTATGACGCCTTCGAGCGCGCGAAGGAGGCCGGCTCCGACGTGCTGATCATCGACACCGCCGGGCGGCTGCAGAACAAGACCGAGCTGATGGCGGAGCTGGAAAAGATCGTCCGGGTGCTGGGCAAGCTCGATCCGGAAGCGCCGCACACCGTGCTGCAGACGGTCGATGCCACCACCGGCCAGAACGCGCTCAACCAGGTCGAGATCTTCCGCAATGTCGCCGGTGTCAATGGCCTGGTGATGACCAAGCTGGACGGCACGGCGCGCGGCGGTATTCTGGTGGGGATCGCGGCAAAGCACAAATTGCCGGTCTATTTCATCGGCGTCGGCGAACAGGTCGACGACCTCGAACCCTTTTCCGCAAGCGAATTCGCCAGGGCGATCGCTGGCGTGGCTTGACGAGCATGATCCCGAAAAGTTGGAGGCTTTTTGGATTGGATCATGCGTAAGAAGGACGCTATGAACCCACCCATCCTCGAAGGCGACCCGTCCGATCCGCGCCGCAAGGCGTTGAACCCCGGCCTGAAATTCCTGCTCGAACTCGGGCCTGGTCTGGTGTTCTTTTTCACCACCATCCGCGGCGCGTGGCTTGTCGGGAAGTTTCCGATCCTCGGCCATATCGGCGAGCCTATCCTGATTGCCACAGCGTTCTTCATGGTGGCGACGGCGCTGTCGCTCAGCGTTTCGTGGATTTTGACGCGCAGCTGGCCGATCATGCCGTTGGTCTCGGCCATCGTCGTGTTTGTGTTTGGCGCGCTGGCGCTGTGGCTGCAGGACAAGACCTTCGCTTTCATGAAGCCGACAATCATCAACAGCCTGTTCGGCATCACGCTACTTGGCGGGTTGGCGTTTGGCAGATCGCTGTTGGGCTATGTCTTTGATTCCGCCTTCAATCTCGACGCCGAAGGCTGGCGCAAGCTCACTTTCCGATGGGGGCTCTTCTTCCTTTTTCTGGCTGCCCTGAACGAGGTTGTGTGGCGCAACTTTTCTGAGGAAGCCTGGCTTTATTTCAAGGTCTGGGGCACGATTCCCATTACCCTTGTCTTCACCTTGAGCCAAATGCCGTTGATCCTGCGCCATTCGCTCGACGACAAGGCCGGCAAGGAAGAGAAGGCCGGCAAATAGAGCAATTCCAGGAAAGTGTGTAGCGGTTTTCCGTCCGTAATTACGTCAGAACGTAATTGCGTCAGAATAAGAGGAGAGGGGCATGGAATTCATCGCCACGCGCGACGAGTTGAGGACGGTCTACAAGACGCCTCGGCCGACCGACGGCTCGATCCGCAAGGAGCTGAAGGCATTGGACGGCCACTGCCGTTCCTTCATCGGCAAGAGCCCCTTCGTGCTGATCGGCTCGTCCGACGGCGCCGGCAATGCCGATGTGACGCCCAAGGGCGACAGGCCGGGCTTCGTAACAGTGCTCGACGAGAAGACCATCGCCATCCCCGACCGGCCCGGCAACAACCGGCTCGACACGCTTGAAAACATCCTTCTCAATCCCTCGGTCGGGCTGCTCTTCCTCATTCCCGGCATGAACGAAACGCTGCGTGTCAATGGCGATGCCCGCATCACCGTCGATGCGGCATTGCGTGAGCGGCTGGCGGTCGACGGCAAGGCACCGCAAAGCGTCGTCGTGGTGACGGTCAAGGCTGCCTACATGTATTGCGCCAAGGCCTTCATGCGCTCCGAACTGTGGAAGCCGGAGAGCTGGTACGACCGCGCGACGCTGCCAACGCTCGGCCAGATCCTGCGCGACCAGCTGGCGCTCGCCGATTCGGCCGAGACGACCGACCGCTGGTTGGACGAGGAATACAGGAAGGCCATGTGGTAGTGTGCCCGGCAACGAATCGCCCAGGCCGGTCTCCATTCCTTTGCTCAACATCCTCGCCATCTCCGGCAGCCTGCGCGCCGCCTCGACCAATTCGGCCCTGGTCGCAGCACTCGCGCAAAACGCGCCGCCGGACTGTCACGTCGCCGCCTATGACGGGCTTGGCCGGCTGCCGATTTTCAACCCCGACGATGAAGGCGAGCGGACGCCGCCGCAAGCAGCGGCGCTGATCGACGCGGTCACCGCCGCTGACGGCGTCATCGTCTCCTGCCCGGAATATGCCCACGGTGTGCCAGGCGGCCTGAAGAACGCGCTCGACTGGCTGGTGTCGCGCGATGCAGCCGTCGGCAAGCCGGCCATGCTGGTCCACGCCTCGCCGCGCTCGCTGTTTGCCCGCGCCGCACTGGCCGAGGTCATGCGGACAATGTCTTTTGCGCTCTATGAGGAGGCAGCACTCGAAATAGCGCTGCTCGGCAAGAGACCGCCGGAGGTGGAGGAAATCCTGGCGGAACCGGCAAGTAGGCAGACAATGCGCGATGCCCTATCCGCCTTCGCGGAGTTCATCCGCTCGCGGTGAACGCCGGACCGTACTTTCGTCATCCTAGGGCGGAGCAAGGAGCGAAGCGACGCGGCGCAGACCCTAGGATCCATGCCGTGACATTCGTCGGAGATGCAGCGGTTCGGGAAGGCCGCCAGAGGCCTGACGTTGGACATTACACCGGCGCGCTGCACAACAGAATCGCACCGCCGTTCTACTGGTAGGTCACGGCATGGATCCCAGGGTCTCCGCGACGGAGCTTCGCTCCTGCTCCGCCCTGGGATGACGACGCTAGGGGCTGCGGCCCATCTGTGCCGTGAACTATCCCTTGCCCCTCCGCGTCTCGACGTCGGTCTCGCCGACGAACCAGTCGCGTGCAGCGACCTCCTCGAAGACCACCCAGACATCATTGTTGGTCAGGCCGGTGACGCCGGTGATGGCCGCCGTCACCTGGGCGGCGATCGCGGCCTTTTTGCCGGCCGGGTCATCGGCAATCACCTCCTTGACCAGGCGGATATTCACGAATGGCATGGTTCCCTCCCTTGCATATGCTTGGCGGCCGCTCAAAATGTTTTGGCGCCGTTGACCATGAGCCGGACCATGTAAAGCGAGGTCGTGCCGGCGATGTAGAGGCAGTTCAGCTTGTTGCCGCCGAACACGCAATTGGCAACGACTTCCGGCACCTTGACCTTGCCGATCAGCGTCCCGTCGGGATCGTAGCAATGGATGCCGTCGGCGGCGCTGGTCCAGATGCGGCCGTCCGCATCCAGCCTGAAACCGTCGAACAGGCCGGCGGTGCAGTCGGCAAAGACCTTTTCGCCTGAGACCTTCTTGCCGCCCTGGCCGACATTGAACACCCGGATGTGCGCCGGGTTCTGTGCACCATGCGTGCGGCCGGTGTCGGCGACATAGAGCTTGCTCTCGTCGAACGAGAAGGCGAGCCCGTTGGGCCTGACCATGTCGGTGATCACCGCCTCGGTCTCGCCGGTGCCGGGATCGACCCGGTAGACATGGCAGGCGCCGATCTCGCTTTCGGCCTTGTCGCCCTCGTAATCGGTATCGATGCCGTAGCTCGGATCGGTGAACCAGATCGACCCGTCGGACTTGACCACGGCGTCATTGGGCGAGTTCAGCCGCTTGCCGCGCCATTTGTCGGCGATGGTGACGACCGACCCGTCATGCTCGGTGCGACTGACGCGGCGGCCGGAATGTTCGCAAGTGACCAGCCGGCCTTGCCGGTCGACGGTGTTGCCGTTGGAATTGCCGGACGGCTGACGGAACACGCTGACGCTGCCGTCGGTCTCGTCGTAACGCAGCATGCGATTGTTCGGGATGTCGGACCAGACCACATAGCGCCCGGCCGCAAACCAGGCCGGTCCTTCCGCCCATCGGCAGCCGGTAAACAGCCTGTTGACCTGTGCATTGCCGTTGAATAGCCGCGAAAAGCGCGGATCGAGAACTTCGTAGAATTCGCTGGCCATGGTTCCTCCCGGTAGCAATCGCTTGGCAAGCCGCGATCAAGCCAGCCCACGATCGATATGGCAAGATCGATGATGCGTCAGAAGCGTTATGGAAGCGAATGCCGGCCCGGACGGCAGGGTCACATCCCGTTAACCGGCTATGCGCCCAGCGCAATGGTGCATTGCAACATCTTATTTTTGCAACGCACCATAACTATGTCATGCTCCGTATCGATCAAGGGAGGAACAACTGGCCGCGAAATGCGGCGCAAAAGGAAACTCGCTATGATCATCGACAGCCTCATGAGCCGCGCTCGCGCCAGCATCGCCAAGCGCCGGCATTACAACCGCCTCGTCGCCGAAATCGACAGCTTCAGCAGCCGCGACCTCGCCGACATGCGCGCCGACCGCAGCGAAATGCTCTATCAGGTTCACAAGCAGATCTACGGCTGAGGCGAACGCGATCGGCTCAGCCGATCCATTCGATCCAGCGGCCGTGGTAATCGCAATGGGCCAGACGGCGCGTCTCGCCGCCGGGCCACAGAGTGAGGCTGAGTACCGCCCAATTGTTTGTGGGATCGCGCGGTTCCATCCTCAGCCTTGCGATAGGCGCAGCGGCCGTGGCCTGTCTGCCCGCCTGCTCCAGCGTAGCGATGATGGCATCCTTGGTCGCCCGCGGCAGGTACTGCCACATGATCGAATGATAGAGCACGAAGGCGCTGCCCTGCTGCCCTACGGCCAGTGCCCTCTCGACAAACTCCGCTGCATCCGCTTTGACAAGCAGCGGCGGAAATTTCTCGGCAAGTGACAGCGCGGCGTCGAGCCGGGCCAGCCGCGCTGCCTGATCGGCCCAGACGTAAGACCGAAGCCGTAACCGCGCCGCTGCGTCGGCGACGTTCACCGGCGCGATGTCGCAGCCGGCGCGATGGCGGACGTTGATCGCTCCACCAAGCGGAACAGCGAGGCCGCGTACCTCCGGCGCCAACCGGACGGGGGAGGCCTGGTCGCCCCACTCGGCATCGCCATAGCGATAGTGAAAGCTGTCGAACAGGAGATTGAGCCCAGCGCTGGCGCCGATCTCACACAGATCCAGCGGCAAACCGGTTTCGCGCGCGACCGTCAGAAATCCTGGCAGCAGCATCGCCGACCGGGCGATCTCATTCGTCTGCGGGGCGCCGGCGAGGCCAGCGACGATCCGCTCGTCGGATCGCGTAATTGCTTCCGGCAGCACCGCCGCGATCTCATCTTCGCTTGTCTGGTTGGGCGGATAGATCAGTGCCAGTCGTTCATCGACACCGGTCAGGACCAACGCATGCAGCGCGCCGCAGAGCCGCAATGCGAGGGCGTCGGCGCGCGCGTCGCCCGGCCAGCCGAGCACCGCCTGCCCGGTCTTGGTGTTTGCGTCGAGAACCTTGGCCATCGCACGGCATAAATTCGCGGTGAACGGCGAGCCAAGTCCATCGCAGCCTTTCGCCTGAGCCAGAAAATGATCGCGGATGTCTCGTTCGTCCATCGCGTTTTCCGGTCCTCAGCCCGGTGCCGTCAGCGCCTTCTCGATCTCCGGCAACAGCAGCGTCCGCGCCGAGTCCGGCGTCAGCGGCCCTACGTGCTTGTAGGCGATCTTGCCATCCTTGCCGATGACGAAGGTCTCCGGCACGCCGTAGACACCCCAGTCGATCGCCGTGCGTCCGGCCTGGTCGACGCCGATCGCCTGGAATGGATTGCCGAGATCGCCAAGGAACCGACGGGCGTTTTCCGGCTGGTCCTTGTAGTTCAGCGCCGCCATGACGAAGCGTCTGTCCTGCGACAGCGCCAGCAGCACCGGATGCTCTTCGCGGCACGGCGCGCACCAGGACGCGAAGACGTTGACCAGCGTCACCTTGCCGGCGAACTGTCTTGAATCGAGGCCCGGTAAATTGGTGCCCTCGAGCGCCGGCAGGTTGGTCTGCGGCGCCGGCAGGCCGATCAGCGCCGACGGCACTTCCGAAACGTCGCGCCCGGACAAAAGCTGAGCCAGGAACAATCCCGCCAGCCCGAGAAAGACCAGCAGCGGCAGCAGCACGATCAGGCGGCGGCGCGCCGGTGTTTGCGTTTCCGTGCTCATGATTTTGCTGCCTTATCGGAGCGCCGGCGCACGCCAGACGCCTCCAGCTCGGCGAGCTCTCGCTTGCGGCCGCGCTGGTCGAGCAGAATCCAGCCGATCAGCCCGCCCAGCACCACGGCCGTGATCGCATAGGCGGCGGTGACATAAAGCGCGTGTACGCTCATGCTTTTCGCTCCGCGGCGCTTTCCAACCGGTCCGTCTCGCCTTGTTCCGACATGTCTTCTCTTAACGCCGCGCCACCGGCTCCGCAATTGTTCGCCGCGCCGCAGGCATGAGCTGAAGCCAACACATCAGTCCGTTCCGTGCCGAAGCGCCAGCGCCGCTGCCACCGGCCCGAGCACCGCAAGAAAAAAGGTCAGCGCGGCGAGAATGAGGAAGGGCTGCAGAAAAGGATCGGGATCCGCCACCGCGCCATAGCTTGCAGATACGCCGAAGATCAGCACGGGAATGGTCAGCGGCAGCACCAGCACAGAGATCAGCAGCCCGCCGCGCGGCAGCGCCACCGCCACCGCGGCACCGGCAGCACCGATGAAGGTGATCGCCGGCGTGCCGACCAGAAGCGTCAGCGCCGTGGCGCCGATGCCGGCCGGCTCCATGTTCATGAACAGGCCGAGCAGGGGAGCGGCGATGACCAGCGGCAGCACGCTTCCCGCCCAATGCGCCAGGCATTTCATCAGCACGGTCAGGGCCAGCAGGTGCCGGTCGTTGCCAAGCACCAGAAGATCGAGCGAGCCGTCTTCGCGGTCGGCCTGGAACAGCCGGTCGAGGCCGAGCAGGCAGGCCAGCAAGGCTGATATCCAGAGAATCGCTGGCCCGATGCGGGCCAGCAGCCTCAGGTCGGGACCGACGCCGAAGGGGATGGTCGCGATGACGGCGAGAAAGAAAATCACGCCGGTAAGCGCCCCGCCGCCGGCGCGGATACTCAGGCGGATGTCGCGGAGGAAGAGGGCTAGCATGATGTGAGATGCCTTCGCCCAGGCACCCCCCTCTGTGCTGCCGGCATCACCCAACCATCCCCATCACAAGCTCCCTCGCCCCCTCGATCCCCAGCGGCAGATGCGTCGCCGCAACCACGATCCCCCCACTCTCGAGGTGCTTCCCCATCAATTCGCTGAATCTCTCCTCCGAAGCCTTGTCCAGCCCTGCAGTCGGCTCGTCCAGCAGCCACAATGGCCGGTGGCTGACCAGCAGTTTTGCAATCGCCGCACGCCGGCGCTGGCCGGTCGAGAGATAGCCGAACGGCAGATGGCCGATGCCGCCCAGCCCGACGGTCTCCAGCGCCTCTTCAACACCCGCGGAACCGGCGCCCGAAAAATCGCGCCAGAAGCACAGGTTTTCCATAACGCTCAGCGCCGTCTTCATCGCGTTGAGGTGGCCGAGATAGTGACAGGCCGAGGCGGCCGACGGAAAGTCCTCGCCACCACCTTCGAACCGCACACGGCCTGCCGCCACCGGCAACAGCCCGGCGATGATCCTGAGCAGCGTCGATTTGCCGGCGCCGTTCGGCCCGGAAACGACCAGCGCCTGACCAGCCCCCAGCGCGAATTCGATGCCGGAAAATACCGTCTCGCCGCCGCGTTCGCCGCCCAGATTTTCGGCGATCAGCCGCATCCGTTCCCCTTCGCCGAAAGTTCAGGTGCGGCTTCGGTGCGCCGCAGCAAAAATGGCAATTCCGTGTCTAGAACTATTCCAGAAAATTCTCTATATCCGCATCATCCGTGCCAGCGGTCGGCACGGGAACCGAATTTGCGCCGAACCAGCGCGCGTGCCGCCTTGAACGGCCCGGACGCTTGGGAACGGATAGCGGAAATGGCCGTACCCGCACCTTTGCGCGTGACTTGCATGCCCACTGGCGTCCGTTCCCTCCCGGCAACCGACAGTTAGGGATCGCACGTGTCCAAATCACTCGACAGCTTCAATTGCCGCCGCACGCTGACCGCCGGCGGCACCGAGTACATCTACTATGACCTTGTCGAGGCCGAAAAGAACGGCCTCACCGGCATTGCCCAATTGCCCTATTCGATGAAGGTGCTGCTGGAGAACCTGCTGCGCAACGAGGACGGCCGTTCCGTCACCAAGGAGAGCATCCAGGCGGTCGCCGGCTGGCTGACCGACCGGGGCACTGCCGGCGTCGAGATCGCCTATCGCCCGGCTCGCGTGCTGATGCAGGATTTCACCGGCGTTCCGGCCGTGGTCGACCTTGCCGCCATGCGCGACGCCATGGCCTCGCTCGGCGGCGATCCGCAAAAGATCAATCCGCTGGTGCCTGTCGATCTGGTCATCGACCACTCGGTCATCGTCGATGAATTCGGCACGCCGCTGGCTTTCGCCCGCAATGTCGAGCTTGAGTACGAGCGCAACGAGGAACGCTACAAATTCCTGAAATGGGGCCAGCAGGCGTTCCGCAATTTCCGCGTCGTGCCGCCCGGCACCGGCATCTGCCATCAGGTCAACCTCGAATATCTCGGCCAGGTGGTGTGGACCAACAGCGAAGACGGCGAAACCACCGCCTATCCCGACACCTGCGTCGGCACCGATTCGCACACCACCATGATCAACGGTCTTGGCGTGCTCGGCTGGGGCGTCGGCGGCATCGAGGCCGAGGCCGCGATGCTCGGCCAGCCGGTCTCCATGCTGCTGCCGGAAGTCATCGGCTTTCGCCTCACCGGCAGGCTGAGGGAAGGCGTCACCGCCACCGACCTGGTGCTCACCGTCACGCAGATGCTGCGCAAGAAGGGCGTCGTCGGCAAATTCGTCGAATTCTTCGGGCCGGGCCTGTCCAACATGACGCTGGCCGACCGCGCCACCATCGGCAACATGGCACCGGAATATGGCGCCACCTGCGGCTTTTTCCCGGTCGACAGCGAAACCATCCGTTACCTCACAATGTCCGGTCGCGACGAAAGCCGCATCGCCCTGGTCGAGGCTTATTCGAAGGCGCAAGGCTTGTGGCGCGATAGCGGCTCGGCCGATCCGGTCTTCACCGACCTGCTCGAGCTCGATCTCGGCAGTGTCGTGCCGTCGATGGCCGGCCCGAAGCGGCCGGAAGGCCGGGTCGCGCTTGAAGACATTCCGGCCGGCTTCGCCAAGGCCATGGAGACCGAATACAGGAAGGCCGCCGAAATCGACAAGCGCTATGCCGTCGAGGGCACGGATTACGATCTTGGCCATGGCGATGTCGTCATCGCCGCAATCACCTCCTGCACCAACACCTCGAACCCGAGCGTGCTGATCGGCGCCGGGCTGTTGGCGCGTAACGCCAACCGGCTCGGCCTCAAGCAGAAGCCGTGGGTCAAGACCTCATTGGCGCCGGGCAGCCAGGTCGTCGCCGAATATCTCGAGAAGTCCGGCCTGCAGAAGGAGCTCGACCAGATCGGCTTCAACCTGGTCGGCTTCGGCTGCACCACCTGCATCGGCAATTCCGGCCCGTTGCCGGCGCCGATCTCCAGGACCATCAACGATAAGGGCTTGATTGCTGCGGCAGTCTTGTCCGGCAACCGCAATTTCGAAGGCCGCGTCTCGCCCGACGTGCAGGCGAACTATCTCGCCTCGCCGCCGCTGGTCGTCGCCCACGCGCTGGCCGGGACCGTGACCAAGGATCTGACCACCGAGCCGCTCGGCGAGGATCGCAACGGCAATCCGGTCTATCTCAAGGACATCTGGCCGAGTTCGGCCGAGATCCAGGAATTTATCGAAAAGAACGTCACGCGCGAATTGTTCGCCCGCAAATATGCCGACGTCTTCAAGGGCGACGAGTACTGGCAGAACGTCAAGGCGCCGGAAGGTCAGACCTATGCCTGGGACGACAATTCGACCTATGTGCAGAACCCACCCTATTTCGCCGGCATGAAGTCAGGCTTCGGCAAGATCGGCGATATCAAGGGCGCGCGTGTGCTCGGCTTGTTCGGCGACAAGATCACCACCGACCACATTTCGCCGGCCGGTTCGATCAAGGCGGCCTCGCCGGCCGGCAAGTACCTCACCGACCACGGCGTCGGCGTCGCCGATTTCAACCAGTACGGCACGCGCCGCGGCAACCACGAGGTGATGATGCGTGGCACCTTCGCCAATATCCGCATCCGCAACCATATGCTGGGCGAGAACGGCCGCGAGGGCGGCTACACCATCCATTACCCCTCGAAAGAAGAGGAATCGATCTACGACGCCGCGATGCGCTACAAGAAGGAAGGCGTGCCGCTGGTCATCTTCGCCGGCGTCGAATATGGCAACGGCTCGTCACGCGACTGGGCGGCCAAAGGTACGAATCTGCTCGGTGTCCGCGCGGTCATCGCCCAGTCCTTCGAGCGCATCCACCGCTCCAACCTTGTCGGCATGGGCGTGATCCCCTTCGTCTTCGAGGAAGGCACCTCATGGGCCTCGCTCAACCTCAAGGGCGACGAACTGGTCGAGATCGACGGATTGAGCAACATCAAGCCGCGGCAGAAGATGATCGCCAGGATCACCTATGGCGACGGCAGCGTCAAAGAAGTTCCGATCATCTGCCGCATCGATACGCTGGACGAGCTCGATTACTTCAAGAATGGCGGCATCCTGCAATACGTGCTGCGCGATTTGGCAGCTTAGTAGGGGAGTAAGGGAGTAGGGCAGTAAGGGAGTAGGGAAGAGAACACCTACTGCCCTACTGCCCTACTGCCCTACTGCCCTACTGCCCTACTGCCCTACTGCCCTACTGCCCTACTTTGGCTTTCCAAACCGCGCTGTCGCCGCCAGCAGCACGCCGAGCATCAGTCCGTTCAATATGTGCCACAGGAAATGCGTGCCGAGCGGAAAGCCGCCGCAGACCAGCGGATCGATCATCCTGCAGATGACCGACACGACGAAGATCGCCGAACCCGCCAGATTGTACCAGCCGGCGCGATTGCCGCTGGCCGCCACCCAGGCGCCGAAGAAGGCGAGCGCCAGAAAAGGCGGCAGATAGCCGGTCGTCCCGTTCGACGCCTGGCGCAGCCAGTCGGGCACGGCGAAGGTAAGCACCCCGGCGGCGGCATAGAAGGCGACGAAGATGACGATCGCCTTGCCCCATTTCATGCAGAGAAAACGTCTCAGGTTGAACAGCGTGTAGGCCAGCGTGAACCCTGCAATGGGCAGCACGTCGGCCAGGATCATTGCCCTTGTGGCAAAGGTGTGGAACAGCGACGAGCCGACGCCGATCGCCACCACCCACCAGGCCAGCACTTCGGCGAAGGTGCCGGTGCCGCGCTTGCGCACCTGCCAGACACCCCATAGCCCGGCGGCAAAGAAAGCCAGATTGCTCAGCGCATTGAGCGGTTCGGCCCAGAATTCCGGCCCCGTCCGTTCGCAATAGAGGTCGACCGGCGCCAGGAGAGATTGCCACATGCTGATTGCCGCCCGAATCGATTCCATCGTGAAGTGCAAGTCCACCTATTGCGCCCTTGCCAGCGCTTGCAACGGCAAAATTTCACCGCAACGTGACTTCCCGTTGACTGCCGCTTCTGCCACATATTTCGACAACCAGAACAAAGCCGGCGTCACCGGCGGGATCGGAACGGCCATGCCATCTCGAAGACCATTGCGGCTTGCGGCCCTTGCGCTGGCCCTCTCGGCGTTTGCCGGCAGGGCCCTTGCCGAGCCAACCGACAAGCCATTAGGCGTCGTCGAGCTCTTCACCAGCCAGGGATGCAACTCCTGTCCGCCAGCCGACGAATTCTTCGCCGAGCTTGCCGCCAAGGAGGACATCGTCGCGCTCGCCTATCATGTCGATTATTGGGATTACCTCGGCTGGCAGGACACGCTGAGCCGCAAGGAAAATACCGAGCGGCAATACGAGTATATGCGCGCCTTCGGCAGTCGTTCCGTCTACACCCCGCAAGCCGTCATAAACGGCCGCAGCCATGTCAACGGCGCCAGCCGCAAGGAAGTCGACGGCGCGCTGGCCCGCATGGAGAGGGTCGGCGAAGGCATGCGGGTCGGCATCAAGGTCAGCCGGACCAGCGATCGCGTCATGATCGATGCCGGCGACGCCGTGGCCGGCCCCGCCGACGCGCATGTCGTCATCGTCTATTTCAACCCGCCACAGACGATAAAGATCGGCAAGGGTGAAAACAGCGGCCGCAGCATGACCTACTGGAACGCCGTCTCCAGCATCCAGACCGCCGGCATGTGGCACGGCAAGGCGCAGCGCTACGAACTGCCAATGAGCGAGATCGCCAAGAAGGGCGGCTGCGCCGTGCTGCTGCAGTCGGTCGGCAAGGACGGCATGCCCGGTCCGATCCTGGGTGCAGCCTTTATCCGCAAGCCTTAGACAGAGCGCTCTCCCTTCTCCCTTTGTGGGAGAAGGTGTCGCCGAAGGCGACGGATGAGGGGTGTTCGAGGGAACGCCAACGCCTCACTCCGTCCAACACCCCTCAACCGTCTCGGCGCTTCGCGCCGATCCACCTTCTCCCACAACAAGGGGAGAAGGGATAACCGCTCTCAAGCCTCCGACGACAGCCTATCTGGATGGATCGCACCGCCGCGGCGGCCGGCCAATAAAAAACCGGCGTCAGCTTGCTTCTGACGCCGGTCATTTAGGTTTTGGGATCGTCGCACCCGATCTTTCCAAGGAAAAACCGAGGTTGGTTCGATCCGACGCAGACCCGTGGGCGGGGGGCTTGGGGTTTACGAGCCGGTGCCGGACCGAACCGTCTCAGGCAACACTGGTAAATTCGTCGGACATTGGGGCATGAGCACGGATAAAAAAAGGCAGGATTGTGGCGAAGCATCACCAATTCCAACAGGCGTTTCGCAAACGTGACTGGACGCTGGAGAAACCGCGCGGTGCTGGCCTTGCCCGGCCGGGCCTTGCAATTCGGCAACGAAAGCGCCAACTTTGGTCGGCGTACGATTCATTGCGAGGATCCAGGCATGACTGATCGCAGCAGCGGGACGGAGGATGGGGACGCATCCGCAATATTGATCCCGCTGCATGAGGCAAGACGCGAACGCCTCGACCAGCCGGTGCGGTTCGACCGCCGCGAACTGGACCAGATCCTCAGGCTTTACGGCCGTATGGTTGCCGCCAATGAGTGGCGCGACTATGCCATCGACCATCTCGCCGACCGCGCCGTTTTTTCCGTCTTCCGCCGCACCAGCGAAGTGCCGCTTTTCCAGATCGTCAAGGATCCGAAGCTGGCGCGTCGGCAAGGCGCGTTCGCCGTCATCGCCGCCGGCGGGCGCATCCTCAAGCGCGGCCAGGAGCTCGGCCGGGTGCTTGGCGTGTTCGACCGAACGCTGAAGCTGGTCGAGGCGTAACCCTTTATTTTTGCTGGCGGAACTTCCGCTCGGGCAGCGATTGCGGATCGGGCGGGATCGACGCCCCGCCATTGATCGGCAGCTGCATGAACACCGTGTCGAGCCAACGCCCATGCTTGTAGCCGGAGCCTTCGAGGCGGCCGGAATGACGGAAGCCGAGCTTCTCGTGCAACCGTACCGAGGCGCTGTCGGGCCTGCCGTCGCCGATCACCGCGATGATCTGGCGAAAGCCCGCCGCCTTGGCCGCCTCGATCAGCCCTTGCATCAGGAGCAGCCCGACGCCTTGCCCTTTGGCCGCGGGCGCGACATAGACGGAATCCTCAACGACGAAGCGGTAGGCCGGGCGTGGCCGGAACGCTCCGGCATAGGCATAGCCGAGCACGCCGCCGGCCTTTTCCGCAACGAGATAGGGAAAGCCGCCCGCCATCAGGTTGTCGAATCGCGCGCCCATCTCGGCGCGGCTTGGTGGCTCGAGTTCATAGCTCGCCGTGCCATTCGTCACCGCGTCGGCATAGATTTCCGTGATCCGGTCGAGATCGGCCGACGTCGCGGCCCGTAACGTGATGCTGCTCATATTTTATGCAAGTCGTTCATCTGCCTTATATCAAAGCAAAAGCCGGCACAAAAGAAAAGGGCGGCTGTTGGGCCGCCCTTTCCAAACTCGCTGGTCCAGTCAGACCATGATCCCGAAAAGTCGAAACCGGTTCTCGGAAAAGACCATGGTCGGCAAAGAACGCCGTATTAGCGACGGTCGCCCATGAACTGCAGCAGGAACATGAACAGGTTGATGAAATCGAGATAGAGCCTCAATGCGCCCATAATCGCCTTGCGGCCGGCGACATCAGTCTCGTCGCCCTCGAAGTACATCTCCTTGATGTTCTGCGTGTCGTAAGCGGTGAGGCCTGCGAAGATCAGCACGCCGATCGCCGAAACGGCGAAGGAAAGCGCCGACGACTGCAGGAAGATGTTGATCACCATCGCGATGATCAGGCCGACCAGGCCCATGACCAGGAACGAACCGAACGCGGAAAGGTCGCGCTTGGTCGTGTAGCCGTAGAGCGACAGCCCGCCAAAGGCGGCGGCGGTGGCGAAGAAGGTCTGCGAGATACTGGCGGTGGTGTAGACCAGGAAGATCGACGACAGCGACAGGCCGACGAGGCCGGCGTAGACCCAGAACGTCGTCTGCGCGGCCGAAACGGTCATCGACTGGACGCGGAACGATAGGAACATCACCGCTGCCAGCGGGGCAAAGATCACCAGCCATTTCAGCGGCGAGCCGAAGATCGCGTAGCCGAACGAGGTCAGCATCTCGCCGCTTGGCAACGTCGCGACCGCCGAGGCGGGATCGCTGGTGGTGGCCAGCATGATTGTGCCGACCGCGGCAAGGCCGGTGATGAGGAGGCCAAGCCCCATCAGATTGTAGACCTTGATCATGTAGGCGCGCAGGCCCTGGTCGATGGCAGCATCGACGCCGGCGCCGGGCACGGCGCGCGTCTGATAATTGCGAACGGGATCAGCCATGGAAATCCTCATATTGCTTCTGCCCCGTCCGGTGTCAGGTCCTTTTGAACCCAGGCGCCGCTGGCGGGGCTCCAGCATGCCTGCGCCGAAATATGATGGTTCTTGGCGTAAAGGACAAGACCGTAACCAAGCGTAATGCTCCGTGAAGTGCCGGAGATACGGTTTTATTGGCCTTCCCGCCCGGAACATTAACGAGATTTAATCAAAACCGGCTCTGGTTCAAAGATTCCGCAGCACCGGCGCCGCCTTATGGCCCAGCACCCGCCACGTGCCGGCAAGGCCGATACCGACCGTGACCACCAGTGAAAAGCCGATGGTCGCCACCGCCACCTCGGGCATGAAGTGGGATGGCAGCGTCATGATGCGCGTGACGACGAACCACGCCGCCACACCGCCCGCTGCCAGCGCGAACATCGCAGTGGCAAGGCCGATCAGCATGTATTCCAGTGAAAACGCCGCGATCAGAGTTTTCCTGGTCGCACCCAGGGTCTTCAGCACCACCGCGTCGTGGATGCGGGCCCGGTTGCTCGCGGCGAGCGCCCCGGCCAGCACCAGCACCGAGGCGATCAACGCCACGCCCGCTGCTGCCCTGATTGCTGTGCCGAGCTGCGCCACCAGCCGGTTGACGATGTCGAGCGCGTCCTTGACCCTGACCGTCGTCACCGCGGGAAAGGCACGCGTGACGGCATTGAGAAGATGCGCATCGTCGGCCGCCGATGCATTCGTCTCGGTCAGCGTCGCCAACCAGCCATGCGGCGCACCGGCGAATGTGTTGGGCGAGAACACCATGACGAAATTGATGCCCATGGTTTCCCATTCGACTTGGCGGAAATTGGCGATCTTCGCCGTGATGTTACGGCCGAGCACGTTGACGGTGATGGTGTCGCCGAGCTTCAGCCCGATCTCTTTGCCTTCCTCGGCGGAAAACGAGACCAGCGGCGCGCCGGCATAGTTCTCCGGCCACCAGCTGCCCTCGGTCAGCGTCGCATTCTCCGGCAGCTTTGCGTCATAGGTCAGGCCCCGATCGCCGCGCAGTACCCAGGCGCCTTCGGCCGGAACCTTGACCTTGTCGACATCGACGCCGTTGAGCGCCATTACCCGGCCGCGCAGCATCGGCACCTTGATCAGCCTGCCCTGCGGCGCCTCTTTGCCGACCAGCGCGGAGAAGGCATCGACGTCGCCGCTCTGGATATCGACGAAGAAGAAGTTCGGTGCCCTTTCCGGCAGGCTGCCGGAGATCTGCCGCCTCAGATTGCCGTCGATCAGCGCCAAGGTGACCAGGAGCGTCAGCCCGAGGCCAAGCGACAGCACCACGGACGGCGTCAAGGCGCCAGGCCGATGGATGTTGCCGATGGCGAGCCTGAGCGCGGTCGAGCGCACGCGCGGGCTTTTCTTCGCCGCCCACTGCACCAGCGTGCCGACGACACGCAGCACCAGGAACGAAAAGATCGTGGCGCCGACGAAGATCGAGGCAATATGGCGGTCGCCGGAAAACAGGATCGCCAGCACCGCGAGCAGCAACGCGATGGCCATTGCCGCGGCGATATAGAGCGGGCGGGGAAAACCGCGGCCCTCGAAACCCATTTCGCGAAACAGCGCCGTTGCCGGCACGTCGCGGGCACGGCCGAGCGGCAGCAAGGCGAAAGCCAGCGTCACCAGCAGTCCGAACAGCGCCGCCATGCCGAGCGCGCCGGGGTAGAACCCGCCTTCCGCCGGTACCGGAATGACCGACTGCAGTGCCGCGCTGGCCGCGAACGGCATCAGCGCGCCAAGCACAAGGCCCAGCGTGATGCCGAGGGCGGCGATCATCAGGATCTGCACCAGGTAGACGGCAAAGACGAACCCTCCCGAAGCCCCCAGGCTCTTGAAGGTGGCGATGACGCCGCGCTTGCCGTCGAGATAGGCCCGCACCGCATTGGCCACGCCGACGCCGCCGACCACCAGCGCCGTCAGCCCAACCAGCGTAAGGAATTGCGAAAACCGCTCGATATTCGACGACAGCGCCGGCGCTGCGTTGCCGCGCGTGCGGATCGACCAGCCGGCCTGCGGGAACTGGTTTGCCGCCTGCTCCTGGATCGCCTTGATCTGTGCCTCAGTGGTGCCGCCTGGCAGGCGGACCTTATAGGCGTTCTCGACCAGGCTGCCCGGCTGGATCAGGCCGGAAGCGGCAAGCCCGTCGGTCGACATCATCAGCCGCGGCGCAAAACCGAAGCCATCCGACACCGCATCCGGCTCGTTGACCAGCCTGGCGCGCAGCTCGAATGTCGCGCTGCCGACCTTCAGCCGGTCACCGATGCCAAGGTTCAGCCGCTCGAACAAGAGATCCGGGGCGGCGGCGCCGAAGACGCCGGATTTTTCGCCGAACAGATCCTCTCGCGACAGCACCGGCTCGGTCTCCAGCGCGCCATAGAGCGGATAGGCGCCGTCGACCGCCTTGGCCTCGACCAGCGCCTGGTCGGAGCCGTCCTCGAGCCTCGCCATCGAGCGCATGTTGGCACTGTGCGAAACCGTGCCAAGCCGGTCGAGGAAGCTGCGTTCGGCTCTGGTAAGATCGCGCTGGTTGAGCTGGAAGCGGAGATCGCCGCCGAGCAGCGTCTGGCCCTGGTCGGCAACACCGGCGGAAATCGCTTGCGCCACCGAATTGACGCCGCCGATTGCCGCGACGCCGAGCGCGATGCAGGCAAGGAAGATCAGGAAGCCGGACAGCCCGCCACGCATTTCTCGCAGCGAAAACCGAAAGGCGAGCCTCAGCGTTTGCGACAGCGGCATCAGGCGGTCACCTTGCCGGCCCTGGTGGCCGGCTCAGGCGCGTCCTCGATCAGCCCCGACCGCATCGACACCTGGCGCGAGCAGCGCGCCGCGAGTACCGGGTCATGTGTGACCAGCACCAGCGTCATGCCGCGTTCGGCCGCCTTGGCAAACAGCAGGTCGGCGACGTGCCGCCCCGTCGCCTGGTCGAGATTGCCGGTCGGCTCATCGGCGATCAGGATGCGCGGCGCCGGCGCCAGCGCCCGGGCGATCGCCACGCGCTGCTGCTCGCCGCCAGACAATTCGCCGGGGTAATGGGTGACGCGATCGCTGAGACCGACCGCCGCCAGCTCGCGCGCCGCCACGCCGAACGGATCGGCATGGCCGGCAAGCTCCAGCGGGACGGCGACGTTTTCCAGCGCCGTCATATTCGGGATGAGGTGGAAAGACTGGAACACGATACCGATGTTTCGTCCCCGAAACGATGCGATCTGGTCTTCGCTTTTGCCGTTGAGCAGCTCGCCGGCGACTCGTACCGTGCCCGAATCGACCCTTTCAAGCCCAGCCAAAACCATCAGCAATGTCGACTTTCCCGAACCTGAAGGCCCAACGATGCCCATCACTTCGCCGCCCGCCACATCGAGGCTGACGCCCTTCAGCACATGAACCGAGGAGGCACCTTCGCCGAGCGTCAGCGATACGTCTTTCAGCGAAATGACGGCTTCTTCCAAAATCAAATCGTCCTATATGGGGGATGAAGGCTAGAGCATCCGATGCTCGACAAAGACGAAAACCTGCCTTCGCCAACAGATGTTCCTCGTCATATGGGGCCTGCCGCATGGCTTTCAAACACACCTTTGCCGCAGCCTTCGCCCTTTTCCTCGCCATTTGCGGCGCCATTTCGTCGGCGCGCGCCGAACCCTTCACCATTGTCGGTTTCGGCGACAGCTTGATGGCGGGTTATGGCCTCGGGCCAGGTCAGGGCTTCACCGAAAAGCTGCAGGCGGCGCTTCGCGCCAAGGGCTACGATGTCACGGTCGCCAATGCCGGCGTCTCCGGCGATACGACGAGCGGCGGCCTGTCACGGCTCGACTGGTCGGTGCCGGACGGCACGCAACTGGTCATCCTGGAGCTCGGCGCCAACGACATGCTGCGCGGCGTTTCGCCCGCAATAGCGGAAAAAAACCTGGACGCCATGCTGGCAAAACTGAAGCAGCGCAAGATCGCGGTGTTGCTTGCCGGCATGCGCGCGGCGCCCAATCTCGGCGCCGACTACCAGAAGGCGTTCGACGCAATCTTTCCGCGATTGGCTGAAAAATACGGCGTGCCGCTCTATCCTTTCTTTCTCGAGGGCGTTGCCGGCCAATCCGTCCTGCAACTCGAGGACGGCCTTCATCCAAGTGCCCGAGGCGTCGACCGCATCGTCGAGGGTATCCTGCCCAGTGTGGAGAAGGCCATTGCAACGGTGCGGGGTAATTCCTGAAGGCGAGGGTTCGCCGCCGCACCACATTCCGCAGGGGAAGCTTTTAGGCAGCCCTGCGACCAACAAACCGCTTGCCCCGTTCGAATATCGATGATTCGCTAGGGGCAAGAGTTCGATTCGAGGACAGGAGGCTTCCCATGCCGCGTCTTTTTGCCGCCCTCGAAATACCGCGTGATGCCGCTCTTTCGCTGTCCCTGCTCAGGGGCGGCCTGCCCGGAGCCCGCTGGATCGACGTCGAAAACTATCATCTGACGCTGCGCTTCATCGGCGATGTCGAGGGCCATGTCGCCGACGAAATCGCCAACGCGCTCGACCGTGTTCACCGCGCCTCCTTCCCGCTGACGCTGTCCGGCGTCGGCGCCTTCGGCCAGAAGAAGCCGCATGCGGTGTGGGCCGGGGTCGCCGCTTCGCCCGATCTTTCCGCATTGCAGGCCGAGATCGAGCGCATCTGCCAGCGGCTCGGCATCCCGGCCGACCCGCGCAAGTTCATGCCGCATGTGACGCTGGCCCGCCTGCGCAATTCGAGCCCGCTCGACGTCGCCCAGTATCTGTCGGCACGCGGCAATTTTTCGACGCTGCCGTTCCGGGTCGGCCGCTTCGTGCTGATGTCGTCGCGCGACTCGGTCGGCGGCGGGCCTTACGTCGTCGAGGAGGCCTGGCCGCTTTCAGGTGCCGACAACCGCGTCGTCAGCCGTTTGGTCGGCGCCGCCGACGCTTCGCGGATTATGCGGTAGACGGACATGGCCAGGGAGAAACTAGCAAAAGAAGCGATCCGCGCCGAACTTACCGGCCTCGAAGGCTGGTCGCTGGCCAAGGATGGCGGCTCGATCACCCGCAGCTTCACCTTCAAGAATTTCTCCGAAGCCTTTGCCTTCATGACCCGCGTCGCCCTGGCGGCGGAGAAGATGGACCACCACCCCGACTGGTCGAACGTCTACAAGACTGTAAACGTGACCCTCAACACGCACGACGCCGGCGGCCTGACGGCACTGGATTTCGAGCTGGCCAGGAAGATGAACCGCTATTTCGGCGGCTGAGACTATCTGCACCTTGCAGCGAGGTTCGGCTTTCACCACATTTTGCCTCGCGGTCACGCGTGAAGTCACGCTACGGCCGCAAGGAGAGGTTGATGGCGCAAAAATCCGGTTTTGATTTCTTCGGCCTCGGCAGCAAGCCGGGCAATGAGAGCGAAGTACGCGAAAAGTTCTGGCGTACGGCGAAGAAGGCTGCCCGGCAGATCCCGTTCATGGAAGAGGTGGTCGCCGCCTATTACTGCGCCATGGACAAGAAGACGCCGCTGCGCACCAAAGGCACATTGCTGGCTGCGCTCGGCTATTTCGTGCTGCCGACGGACGTCATCCCCGATTTCATCCTTGGGCTAGGCTTCACCGACGACATCGCCGTCCTGACCGCCGCGATTGCCGCCGTCAGCGCCCACATCACGCCGGCGCATCGGCTCGCCGCCAGGCAGGCCATCGCCGACAAGAGCTGAGCCGGTGCGGCGCAAAAAATCGCGCGAGAACCGACTTTCCGGCCGTCAAACCCACCGCCGCACCCGCGCCTTGTAGGCGCGATAGGCATCTCCGAACTTCCGCTCGAGATAGCGCTCTTCCGGCGCGATGACGCCGGTATTGATCACCCCCAGCAGGGGGATGACGAGCGCGATAGCCCAAAGACTTCCGGCCGCGACGCCGAGGCCCAGATAGATGAGGGTTGTTCCCAGATAGAACGGGTTTCTGGTCCGCCGATAGATCCCGTCGACGACCAGCGCCGTCGTTGGCAAGGTCGGTGGTATGTTGGTTCCAGCGGCCTGAAAGCGGCCCGCCGCCATAAAGATGAGCACGAAGCCGCACACCGCGAGCACGGCGCCGGCCAGATAGCGGGCGAGCGCCTGCCCGGCCATGACCGGGAGCGGCACGAGCACCTCGAGCACGGTTGCCGCCACCAGGAAGCCGAGGAAGATCAAAGGCGGCAGCGCAATGACCCCCGCCACGTCGGGCGCGCCCGACGTGCCCGCCACCTCTCCGCCATCCGACCGGGGCACCGCGCCGCTGGCCGCCGCGCGGACGGCGACACGAATGCCGAACACGATCGCCAGGACGACTGTGCCGCCCGCCAGGATCAGCCCTGTCTCGGAAATGGCCATGGCCAAATCTCCCGTAAGCCGCCAGGGAGGGGCACCCTGGCCGAGTGCCGTGGCGGCGAACGCAGACATGGTAGCGCCTGCAGGGAAATTCGTCACGTACCTCAGAAAAGCGAGAACCGCTGCAGGACCTAGCTGCTTGAAAAGTCAAACTCTTGCCGTTTTCGTGGCCTCCAAGTCGCGGCAGGGACATTGCGCCAGCCGCTTTTTTCGAGCGGCAGCGCGAAGACGGCGGCGGTTTCCTGGCGTGAACATCCTTTTCTCAGGGGAAATTCACCGTTTGGTAACCCAGATTAAATCAAAATGAAGCGACGGGCAGGACGCCGGGCCGGCCTGCCGCCGCACCAGTGGAATACGGGAAAAGCGATGCGCGGATTGATTGCTATAGTTTCCAGCCTGGCCCTGGTGGCCTTGACGGCGCCCGCGCTGGCGCAGTCGGCAACCAAGATCGGCCAGCATAATGCCTGGGGCACCTACAGTTATCAGGCGTCGGGCGGCGGCAAGGTCTGCTATGTCCTGACGGTGCCAACCGACAAGCAGCCGCCGACGCTCGATCACGGCGACATGTTCTTCTTCGTCAGCCAGCGGCCGGGGCAGCAAGTGTCCTACGAGCCGCAATTCATCGCCGGCTACACCTTCCAGGAAGGTTCCAAGGCCACCGTTACCATCGACAAGAAGTCTTTTTCGATGTTCACGCGCGGCAAGTCGGCCTGGGTCGAGAACGCCGCCGAGGAGCCGGTGCTGATCGCCGCGATGAAGACCGGCACCGACATGAAGGTGTCGGCCAAGTCCGGCCGCGGCAACACCACCACCTACGTCTTCTCGCTGAAGGGCATCTCGGCGGCGCTGGCCTCGATCGCCAAGTGCAAGTAGGCTAGAGCCGGAAGACCGACCTTTTAGGCGTTGACGCCTCCCCTCATTGCCCTGCCGGGCACTTCTCCCGGCATAGTGACGGGGAGAAGGAGCGTCGCATAGAAGTTTTCGCCGATTGCCGGCGTTGCAGGAATGGCGCTGACGTCGCCGCCGGATGAGGGGCAGCGCCGAGGTCGCCAATTTGGTTGTGTCCAACGCAAAATTGAACGCCAGCCTTTTCTGAAGCCCTGCCCTTGCTTGCGCACCCGGCATGACTCCGCCGCTAACCTGTGCTATGCGCCGCGCTTCATTTCGGGCACGATGCTGTATTCGGCCGCAAATCGCTTATATTGGCGCAACAATGACCCTTTCATTCGATCTTACCGCCGAAGGCGCGCGTGACGCGTTGCGCACCCGCACGGCGCCTGAAAAGCCCTCGCTGATCGGCTTGACGCGCGCCGAACTTGGGGCTGCCCTTGTCGCTGCCGGCATCGTGCCGGAGCGCCAGGCGAAAATGCGCGCCCAGCAGCTCTGGCATTGGATCTATGTGCGCGGCGTTTCCGATTTTGCCGGCATGTTCAACATTTCCAAGGATCTGCGCGCCGCGCTCGACAGGCATTTCACCGTTGCCAGGCCCGAGATCGTCGAGGAGCAGATTTCCTCCGACGGCACGCGCAAATGGCTGTTCCGCTTTCCGCCGCGCGGCGCCGGCCGGCCGGTCGAGATCGAGACCGTCTACATTCCCGAAGAAGGCCGCGGCACCCTCTGCATCTCGTCGCAGGTCGGCTGCACCCTGACCTGCTCCTTCTGCCACACCGGCACGCAGAAGCTGGTGCGCAACCTGACCGCCGAGGAAATCCTCGCCCAGCTTTTGACCGCCCGCGATCGGCTCGGCGATTTCCCCGACCGCGATACGCCGGACGGCGCCATCGTGCCGGCCGAGGGCCGGAAAGTGTCCAACGTCGTCATGATGGGCATGGGCGAGCCGCTCTACAATTTCGAGGCGGTGAAGAAGGCGCTGCTGATCGCATCCGACGGCGACGGGCTTTCCCTGTCGAAGAGGCGCATCACGCTCTCGACATCGGGCGTCGTGCCCGAGATCTTCCGCACCGGCGAGGAGATCGGCGTCATGCTGGCGATCTCGCTGCACGCCACCAACGACGATCTGCGCGACCTTTTGGTGCCGATCAACAAGAAATATCCGCTGAACGAGCTGATCGCTGCCTGCCATGCCTATCCCGGCCTGTCCAACGCCAAGCGGATCACCTTCGAATATGTGATGCTGAAGGACGTCAATGATTCCATCGAGGACGCTAAGGCGCTGGTCAAGCTGCTCAAGGGCATTCCGGCCAAGATCAATCTGATCCCGTTCAATCCGTGGCCAGGCACCAACTACCAGTGCTCGGACTGGGAAACGATCGAGAAATTCGCCGACTACATCAACAATGCCGGCTATGCCTCGCCGATCCGCACGCCGCGCGGCCGCGACATCCTCGCCGCCTGCGGCCAGCTCAAGTCGGACTCCGAGCGCATGCGCAAGGTCGACCGGCTGGCGCTGGAAGCGATGATGATCGCGGGGCACGGCGAGGCGTGACCCGCCTCGTCGCCTATCTCATCCGCTTCGCCGTCATCCTTGTCGGCTATGGCGTTGCTTCGCTGGCGGCAAGCGCCTTCCTTAACATCATGTTCCTGGCGTCTCTTGGGCTGATGACGGACGAGACGCAACCGGCGGCGCAGGCTTCGCTATGGTTTTCAATCCCCTTCGTCGCGCTGTTCGTCGCCTATTTTGCCTTTATGCCGGCCGCCATCGCCATCCTAGTCTCCGAGATCCTTGGCCGGCGTGACTGGCTGTTCTATGCGCTGGCGGGTGCTGTGGTCTCGGCGGTCTTCCTTGGCTTCGTTCACCAGACGGCCGATGCCAATTTCGAGGTTACCAATACCAGCGTCATGCTAGCGGTGATCGGCTGCGGCATGATCGGCGGAATTTTCTACTGGCTGAGCGCCGGGCGCTCGGCCGGAAGCTGGCGCCAGATCAGCGCATGACCCCGAACCAAAGGTTCGGAAAGGATCATGCGCAAAATGAAAGTACCTATTTCGCCTGGGCCGTCAGGATCTTGAGCGCGAAGGCCGAAAAAACTCCGGCAAAGAGATAGTCGACAACGCGCGTCACGCGCGGGCTGGATTTCATCGCGGCCGAGAACTTTTCCGCCGCCAGCACCATCGGCGCCGTCACCGGGATCGCCAGCACGACGAACATCGCGCCGAGGAAGAACAGCTTTCCCGGCGCGTTGGGATCATGCGCGGAGACGAATTGCGGCAGGAAGGTCATGAAGAACAGGATGATCTTCGGGTTGAGCAGATTGACCCCGAGCCCCGCCGCCCAGCTGCGGAACAGCGAGATCTGCGGCCCGCTCTTCTTCTCCGGCGAAAACGCCGACCCTTTTGTGATCGCCTGCCAGGCCAGGAAGACCAGATAGCCGGCGCCGAAAATCTTCAGCACGAAGAACGCCATCGGCGAGGCGACGATCAGCGCCGAGACGCCGACCACCACCAGCGTGGTGTGGATCAGCGTGCCGCACAATGCGCCGGCCATCGAGGCAAAGCCGGTGGCGCGGCCCTGGCTCAGCGTGCGCGACACGAACAGCGTCATATCAGGCCCAGGCGTGATCGCCAGGATCAAGGTGGCGATGGAGAACTGGATCAGCGTGGTGGTGTCGGGAATGAAGGACATGGCTCGTCTCGGTGCGGCAAAAGACGGCGCAGCCATACCGCAAGAGCCGTATTCTCGCCAGCCTCTGGGAGATGCAGCATCTGGTCCAGGCATCGTTCGTCCCTTGCGCTGGCCTAAAACGCCGTGATACCTCGCCCGCGAAGAACCCCTGTCGCGGAACCGCCCACCATGTCGAAAGCAAAAGCCGTCAAGAAAGTCGTGCTCGCCTATTCCGGCGGCCTTGACACCTCGATCATCCTGAAATGGCTGCAGACCGAGCTCGGCGCCGAGGTCGTCACCTTCACCGCCGATCTAGGCCAGGGTGGCGAACTGGAGCCGGCTAGGCGCAAAGCCGAGATGATGGGCATCAAGGATATCCGCATCGTCGATGTCCGCGAGGAATTCGTATCCGATTTCGTCTTTCCGATGTTCCGCGCCAACGCTGTCTATGAAGGCACGTATCTGCTCGGCACCTCGATCGCCCGGCCGTTGATCTCCAAGCACCTTGTCGAGATCGCCAGGGAGACCGGCGCCGATGCGATCGCCCATGGCGCCACCGGCAAGGGCAACGACCAGGTGCGTTTCGAGCTCTCCGCCTATGCACTCAATCCCGACATCAAGGTCATCGCGCCCTGGCGCGACTGGTCGTTCAAGTCACGCACCGATCTCATCAATTTCGCCGAGCAGCACCAGATCCCGGTGCCGAAGGACAAGAAGGGCGATGCGCCTTTCTCGGTCGACGCTAACCTGCTGCATTCGTCTTCCGAGGGCAAGGTGCTGGAAGACCCATGGAGCGAGCCGCCAGAATTCGTCCACCAGCGCACCATCTCGCCGATGGATGCGCCGGATGAGGTCACCGAGATCGAGATCGAATTCCTCAAGGGCGACCCGGTTGCGCTCAACGGCAAGAAACTGTCGCCGGCAACGATGCTGGCGACGCTGAACGATCTCGGCCGCGACAACGGCATTGGCAGGCTAGATCTGGTCGAGAACCGTTTCGTCGGCATGAAATCGCGCGGCGTCTACGAGACCCCCGGCGGCACCATTCTGATATCGGCCCACCGGGCGATCGAATCGATCACGCTCGACCGCGGAGCCGCCCATCTCAAGGACGAGTTCATGCCGCGCTATGCCGAGCTCATCTACAACGGCTTCTGGTTCGCGCCCGAGCGGCTGATGCTGCAGGCCATGATCGACAAGAGCCAGGAAGACGTCGAAGGCACGGTGCGGCTGAAGCTCTACAAGGGCAACGTCATTGTCACCGGCCGCAAGTCGAGGAAGACGCTCTATTCCGACGCGCTGGTCACCTTCGAGGACGACCGCGGCGCCTACGATCAGAAGGATGCCGAAGGCTTCATCCGCCTCAACGCGCTCAGGCTGCGCACGCTGGCGGCGCGTAGTCGTAAAGGCTAAGTATAAATAATGTCGGAAATGATCTGGGTTTCGCGGATATATGTAAATACAATGCTAATGTAGTTTCAGCTAATTATAACAGCCAAAGTTATGGTAGCCCAAGCCTTTTCTGCTTGACCTCCCGGTCGGATTACCGAACTGTCGTTTCGGGCACTGGGGGATTAACATGAGAATTGGCTTTTTAGTTCTGTCAGCGATGATCGCTGCGTTGGCCGGTTGTCAGACCGGACAAGATCCTGCGACGACGACGGGTCCCGAGGCAGCATTCGACCGATGCGTGAGCAAGATGGCGATAACAAACGTCTCTGCCAAGCATGAAATCGCTGCTTTCATGGGCGTTTCAATGGAACGCATGCCGGCTCTCTTTTGTCGACGGCTGGTCAATGCAGCGGTCAGCGGCCGAATCACCTTCTCCGACATCAACAGCCTTCAGCTTAATCAATCCACCGACATCTGGAACGTCATCAAGGGCAGGTGACCAACCGGACGTGGCCTGCCACACGGGTTTGTTTCCGAGAACGATCAATCTGGCCGCGAAATGCTCTGGAGATCGAAAAAAGCCCGGCGCGTGGCCGGGCTTTCTGCCGATTAGATTTTTCTATCAGTCGGCATCGATCGCCGTGGCCATGCGGGCGATGGCCTGTTGATAGACGCTCGCCGAATTCCAGCCAGCAATTGCGCCGATATTTGCCTGCGCGCTGGCGCCCGGCCGCCAACCATGACCCTTGAGGAAGTTGGCGGTAGAAGCCAACGCAGTGGCCTTGTCGCGCAGGTTTTTGTTGCCTACGCCATACGTCAAAACATTTCCGGGCAGGAACTGCGTGTGGCCGATCTCGCCATGCGCGGCACCGACGGACGAGGCGCTCAACGCTCCGCGATCGACCAGCTTCAGGGCTGCAATGGCATGCGGGTAGAAGAACTCCGGACGGCGGCAGTCATAGGCCAGCGTCAAAATGGCAGAGACCGTGTTCTGGTTGCCCATGGCGGAACCGAAGCCCGTCTCCATGCCCCAGATGGCGAGCAACACACCCGGTGACACGCCGTAATTCTGTTCGATCTTGTCGAACAGCGCAGCATTCGCCTTCTTTAGCGCACGGCCCCTGGCGATGATTGCGGACGCGCCACGACGCTTCATGAAAGCCTCTACCGAGCCGCTGAAAGCCTTATGGATGGCGCGGTCGACGGAGATCGTCTTTGTCGCGTAGGTTGCGCGAGCCAGAGCGGCCAGACCCTTCGAGCCGACACCGTCGGCCTTCGCCTCCGCGGCGAACTCCGGTTTCCACGCCTCGAAGCCGGCGCCGCTCTTGCCACAGCTGGCCGCCGCCTGCGCGCCCGTCGCCAGCGCAAGCACCGCCACCACCGTGGCCACTACAAACATCTTCCCCTTGGCAAGAAATGCCATGCTGCTCTCCTGGTTGCCTGAATCACGTTCCCAATTGCGAACTTGCCTGCGAAACACCTGCTTGTCACTGCCCCGGCGCCACGCCGATGCACTCAATACAGCAGGAACCTCAAATCCACCACACTGGCGGACGCCCGGGAATTTGCCTACGATCAAGTAATTATTGTGGCGGGGACAGAATAAGCATGGAAGACGTTGATGTCGTGATCATCGGCGCCGGTTCAGCCGGGCTTTCGGCTGCCAAGACCCTGCGCGCCGCCGGTTTTTCCTTCAAATTGTTGGAAGCGATGAACCGCATTGGCGGCCGCGCCTGGACCAGCGACCAGCATTTCGGCGTGCCGTTCGACATCGGCTGCGCCTGGCTGCATGCCGCGGACCGCAATCCCTACTTTCCCGAGGCGAAGGCCGCCGCCTGGACGCTTCATCACCACGACATGAATGTCGATCATCTCTATTACCGCGAGCGAAAGGCAAGCGAAGCCGAAGAGGCCGCGATGAAGGTGGCCGACGCAAGGCTGTTCGAGCTGGTGGCGGCACATCAGGTGAGGGAAAGCGACGACGACCGCCTGTCGGCATTGCTCGCCAAGGGACACGCGCCGCGCGCCGCCGCAACCTTCGCCGGGCCGATGGATTTCGGCGCCTACGAGGACGAGATATCGATCCGCGACTTTCAGGCCGCCGCCGACCTCGATCCGAACTATTTCACCAGGGAAGGCTTCGGTACGCTGGTTGCCCGCTTCGGTGCCGATGTGCCGGTGGAACTGTCGACGCCGGTGCGCAAGATCGTCTGGGATGGGCCGGGCGTAGCCTGCGTCACCGATCGCGGTACCATCCGCGCCAAGGCGGTCATCGTCACTGCCTCGCCGGCAGTGCTCGCTTTCGAGGAGATTGCGTTCTCGCCTGCACTCCCCGATGCGCATTTCGCCGCCCTCTTCGACCTGCCGATGGGCATGCTGACCAAGCTGCCGGTCGAAATATCCGGTACCAGGCTCGGCCTGGAGCCGTTCGACGATTTGCTGATCGAGCGGTTGGCCCGGCACGACATCTACTTCCTCTGCTTTCCCTTCGATCTCGATTTGATGGTGGGTTTCGTCGGCGGCGATTTCGCTTGGGAGATGTCGGCGGCGGGCGAGGCGGCCGGCATCGACTTCGTCGTCGACCGGCTCTGCGGCATCTTTGGCGGCGACATACGAAAGCATGTCGGACGCGCAATGATGACCAATTGGGGCGCTGAACGGTTCGTGCGCGGCGCCTATGCGGCGGCGCGGCCCGGCCGCTGGCAAGCGCGAGCCACGCTGATGCAGCCGGTGGCGGAAAAGATCTTCTTCGCCGGCGAGCATTTGGCCGGTCCGCTGATGCAGACCTGCGGCGGCGCCAGATTGTCGGGCGAGGCAGTGGCCAAGGAGGTCGTCGCCCAGCTTGCGGCAAAATAGCATCTGCCGGCAGGAACGTGGGCAGCTGACAGGCGTTTGGCCTTCTCCTGCTTGTATCGTCCTCCGCATTTCGAATGATTCGAGACGCCAATGAAGCTTTTCGACTGCCCGCATTGCGGCCACCGTCTCTATTTCGAGAACGCGCAATGCCTGAACTGCGCCAGCCTCGTGCTCTACGATCCCGAGCATGCGCGCTTCGCGCTGTCCGGCGCCGACGTATTCCATTGCACCAATGCCGACGAATGCGCCTGCAACTGGATGGCGGAGCCCGGCCACGCCTTCTGCCGCGCCTGTGCGCTGAACCAGCTGATCCCGGATCTGTCGGTCGACGGCAACCGCCGCCGCTGGATCCGTGTCGAGGCGGCAAAGAAGCGTGCCGTGTATTCGCTGCTCGCCTTCGGCCTGCCGGTCGCACCCAAGAAGGACGTTGGCGACGAGACCGGCCTCGCTTTCGATTTTCTTGCCGATCCGATCGGCGGCGGTCCGGGCGGCGAGCGTATCCTGACCGGCCACGACAACGGCCGGATCACGCTCAACGTCGCCGAGGCGGATTCGGCAGAGCGCGAGCGGCGACGCGTCGAGATGGGCGAGAACTACCGCACGCTGCTCGGCCATTTCCGCCATGAGCTCGGCCATTACTATTGGGACCGCCTGATTCGCGACGATCCGCAGAAGCTTGCCGGTTTTCGCGCTTTGTTCGGCGACGAGCGCGCCGACTACGAACAGGCGCTGAAGACCTATTATGCCGATGGCGCGCCGCCCGACTGGCAGCAGCGCCATATTTCGGCCTATGCGACGTCGCACCCATGGGAGGACTGGGCCGAGACATGGGCGCATCACATGCACATCACCGACACGCTGGAGATGGTGCATGCTCTGAATTTCCCGCTCGGTCGGCTGGAGACCGTCGAAGCCAACGAGCTGCCGCGCGCCGATACCGGCGGCGAGCTGCAGCCGGCACCATCGGAACCCGCCGCCAGGCCGGAGCCTTTCGAAAGAATCCTCGACCGCTGGCTGGTGCTGTCGGAGGCGTCCAACTCGATCAACCGCTGCATGGGCCTGCCCGATCTCTATCCCTTCGTCATCTCGGACGTGGCGGCGCAAAAACTTGCTTTTGTTCACGAGCTTTTGACCGACCTGCCGAAAACGACTGGAACAAATCGTGAGCCGGCGGAAGCCTTTTAGCCGGAACGCATGCGGCTTTGCTTCGTTTTCCGTCCCAAGGGACTGTGAAACGGAGAGAAGACCATGAAACGCATATTGTTTCCGGCGGTGGCCGGAGCGCTCATAGCGATGTCGGGTTCTGCTTTGGCCGACACCGCCGTCTCGGCCATCACTGATCTCAATGTACGCGCCGGCCCCGGCCCGCAATATCCGGTGATCGGCGTGCTCGCGGCCGGCCAGTCGGCGACGCTCGACGGCTGCATCGCCAACAGCAAATGGTGCACCATCGCCGAGGCCAACGGCCAGGGCTGGGTCTATTCCGACTATGTGACGGCCGATTTCGGCGGCAGCCGGGTGGTCCTGACACAGCGTCCGGCCAGCGCCGACATTGCCGTCGTGACGCCGCCCGCCGATAGCGTCGAATATTCCGACAGCTATACCGGAGCGATCGTCGCCGGCGAGGCGATCGAGCCTATCCGGAGACCGCCGGCCGAGATCCGTACCTATGTCCGTACGCATCGGCTCGATCCGGTCTATCTCGAGGGCGAGGTGGTGACGGGCGCTACGTTGCCTGACACCGTCGAGCTGCGTGAGATTCCAGACTATGATTACCGCTACGTCTATGTGAACGGCCAGCCGGCACTGGTCGATCCGGGCAGCCGGCGTATCGTGTACGTCGTGCGCTGACGTTGCAAAACAGGGCGGTCGCCCTGTAATGGCGGCCGCTCGCACTCCCGACATTGCCACAGACCGGTGTTGCCCCTGCAATACCGGTTTCCACATCGGGGCCGATGTTCTAGATCTTGCGAGCCGAAGCACCAGCCAGCGAGCCCGCGTGACGATCGACCCAACCGCCTTCCAACTGTACCGGCACACCGCCAACAACAAGAGCACTTTGCCGCGGCTTCTGCTTGGAACGGCGGTCGTTATCCTGTTCTGGCTCGGAACGACTGCCGCCGTGCTGTTCGGCGGCGCCTATGCCTTTGCCGTTTGGCAGGCGTCGTCTGGCACCGCCCCGCCAGGTGGAGGAGCGGTGCAGGATTTCATGGCCTCTCCAGCGGGCATCCTGGCGGCGCTGGCTTCATTTGCCGGAATCTGGCTCGGCCTTTGGGCTGCCATGCGCTGGATCCATCGCGAGAAGCTGACCGCCCTGATCGGCGTCAGCCGGCGCATTTCGTGGTCGGGGTTCCTGAAAGGGCTGGCCGCGGTGCTGATCACCTCGCTGCTTTCCGAGATCCTGCTTTATGGTTTGCAGCCCGACATCACGCGCGGCGCGATCGGCCTGTCCTCGTGGCTTTTGTTCCTGATCCCGATCGCCGCCCTGACCTTTCTGCAGACCTCGTCGGAGGAGATGCTGTTTCGCGGTTATCTGCTTAGGGGTCTGGCGAGGCGGTTCCAGAACCCTTTCATCTGGGCGCTGCTGCCGGGATTGCTGTTCACCTCGCTGCACTGGAGCCCAGGTTCGAGCGCTGCCATCAATGCCTGCGTGCTGGCCTCGATCGCCGCCTTTGCGCTGTTGCTGACGCTTCTGGTCTATGCAACCGGCAATCTCGGTGCCGGCTTCGGCGCCCATCTCGGCAACAATCTGACCGGCTTCCTGCTGATTTCGCATCAGCAAAGCTATAATTCCTTCGCCCTGTTCAACGCCAAGCCGCTCGAAGC
This sequence comes from Mesorhizobium sp. M0751, assembly GCF_040320265.1. Taxonomy (NCBI): domain Bacteria; kingdom Pseudomonadati; phylum Pseudomonadota; class Alphaproteobacteria; order Hyphomicrobiales; family Phyllobacteriaceae; genus Mesorhizobium; species Mesorhizobium sp. M0751. The sequence goes on along the minus strand of NZ_JAMYPH010000021.1, from coordinate 53,543 downwards.
CGCCGGCTGGACGACTTTAGATGCCGCCCTCATCGCTGCGATAGGGATCGTCAGCAGCCTGTTGACCGTTCTGCTGCTTTTGCATCCGCGCTCGCCGCTGAAGGTCGAGCCGGATATGGTGCGCGCCGGCAGCGTGCGCTGATGCGCCTTGCTTGGCCGTCCTGAGGATATTTGGCGCAAAGCTGACCAAAGCTTGACTCCGCGGCCGATTTCCTGTCTACACGCCGCGAATTCCGCGACGAGTATTCCTCCGAGCAAACCGACCGGGACGCCGAAACCTCTTTGAGGTGAAGTGCTGTAAATCGATCCCGGAGGCCAACACCCGGCAGCGCTGTGCGCCCCCGGGTGCTTTTTGGCTTTGGGCTTTGCCCGGACCGGCTTTTGCTTGGACAGTTGGCGCGAACGCATTACCTCTCGGGCATCATCCGGGTGCCAGGGAAAAGGAAAAAGAATGTTTGAATCGCGACAGGAACGCACAAGAGGCGTTGAGGGCCATCGGCCCGACAGGGATCAAAATGAATCCAAGGCGCTGTCGCGCGGCGGGTTGACCAATGTTTGAGTCCCTACAAGAGCGCCTTGGCTCCATCCTGAACGGCCTCACCGGCCGCGGCGCCTTGTCGGAGGCTGATGTCTCGGCGGCGCTGCGCGAGGTGCGCCGTGCGTTGCTCGAGGCCGACGTGGCGCTGGAAGTGGTGCGTTCCTTTACCGACAAGGTGCGCGAGAAGGCCGTCGGCGCCGCCGTGGTCAAGTCGATCAAGCCCGGCCAGATGGTCGTCAAGATCGTCCATGACGAGCTGGTCGAAATGCTCGGCGCCGAGGGCGTCGCCATCGACCTCAACGCACCGGCTCCGGTCGTCATCATGCTGGTCGGCCTGCAGGGTTCCGGCAAGACGACGACCTCGGCCAAGATCGCCAGGCGCCTCACCGACCGTCAAAACAAGAAGGTTTTGATGGCCTCGCTCGACACGCGGCGTCCCGCCGCGCAAGAGCAGCTCCGCCAGCTCGGCGAGCAGGTCAAGGTCGCCACATTGCCGATCGTCGGCGGCCAGACGCCGGTCGATATCGCCCGCCGCGCCGTGCAGGCAGCCAAGCTCGGCGGCCATGACGTCGTCATCCTCGACACCGCCGGCCGCACCCATATCGACGAGCCGTTGATGGTCGAGATGGCCGACATCAAGAAGATGTCGTCGCCGCACGAGATCCTGCTGGTCGCCGATTCGCTGACCGGCCAGGACGCCGTCAATCTGGCAAAGAGCTTCGACGAGCGCGTCGGCATCACCGGCCTCGTGCTGACCCGCATGGACGGCGACGGTCGCGGTGGTGCAGCGCTCTCGATGCGTGCCGTCACCGGCAAGCCGATCAAGCTGATCGGCACCGGCGAAAAAATGGACGCGCTGGAGGAATTCCACCCCAAGCGTATCGCCGACCGCATCCTCGGCATGGGCGACATCGTCAGCCTCGTCGAAAAGGCGGCCGAGAACATCGACGCCGAGCAGGCGGCGGCAATGGCCAGGAAGATGCAGTCGGGCAAGTTCGACCTGAACGACCTCGCCGGCCAGCTTCAGCAAATGTCGAAAATGGGCGGCATGGGCGGCATCATGGGCATGATGCCCGGCATGGGCAAGATGAAGGACCAGATGGCCGCCGCCGGTCTCGACGACAAGATGTTCGGCCGCCAGCTCGCCATCATCTCGTCGATGACCAAGGCCGAGCGCGCCAACCCCGATATTCTGAAGCACTCGCGCAAGAAGCGCATCGCCGCCGGCTCGGGCACCGACGCTGCCGAAATCAACAAACTGTTGAAGATGCATCGCGGCATGGCCGACATGATGAAGGCGATGGGCGGCAAGGGCAAAGGCGGCGGCCTGATGCGCGGCATGATGGGCGGGCTCGCTTCCAAGATGGGGCTCGGCGGCATGATGCCTGGCGGCCCAGGCGGTCCCGGAGGCGGCATGATGGGCGGCGGCATGCCGGATCTCTCCAAGATGGACCCCAAGCAGCTCGAAGCCTTGCAGAAGCAGGCCCAGGCGGCCGGGCTCGGCGGCATGAAGGGCTTGCCCGGTGGTCTTCCCGGCGGCGGTGGCCTGCCTGGGCTGCCCGGCGGTATGAAACTTCCCGGCCTGCCGGGCGGTGGCGGGCTGCCTGGCCTCGGCAAGAAGAAGTGAGGGCGCCATGAACGAAGAGAAGGACATGGCGGACGCGCGTGCGGCGCTGGCCAATTATCGCGCCTCGATCGACAACATCGACGCGGCGCTGATCCACATGCTGGCCGAGCGCTTCCGCTGCACCAAGGCAGTCGGCGTGCTGAAGGCGGAACACGGCCTGCCGCCTGCCGACCCGGCGCGCGAGCAGCAGCAGATCGCCCGCCTTCGCCAACTGGCGAAGGACGCCCATCTCGACCCGGATTTCGCGGAGAAATTCCTGAACTTCGTCGTCCGCGAAGTGATCCGCCATCACGAGCAGATCGCCGCATCCAACGGCGTGACGAAAACCGGCTGAAGACCAGCCACCAACCGATCAACCAAATCAGAGCTTTTAGGAGAAAAGAAATGCCACTGAAAATCCGATTGGCCCGTGCGGGCTCGAAGAAGCGTCCCTATTACCATGTCGTCGTCGCCGACGCGCGTTCGCCGCGCGACGGCCGTTTCATCGAGTCGCTCGGCTCGTGGAATCCGCTGCTGCCCAAGGACGGCGAACGCGTCAAGGTCGACGCCGAGCGCGTCAAGCATTGGCTGGCGCACGGCGCCCAGCCGACCGACCGCGTGCTGCGCTTCCTCGATGAAGCCGGCATCGCCAAGCGCGAAGCCCGCTCCAACCCGAAGAAGGCCGAGCCCGGCAAGAAGGCGCAGGAGCGCGCAGCCTTGCTGAAGAAGGCGCAGGAGGATGCCGCCGCGGCCGTTGCCGCCGCTGCAGCCGCGCCGGCCGGGGCGGAAGCCGCCAGCGCCGAATAAATCTTCTCCACAACCACGAAACGGCGGGCTTTGCCCGCCGTTTTGCCGTTCATCTGCATGGTGCGGCCGATCAATAGCCCTCTGGGCAGCTCGCAACGTACACACGACCGTTACGATCGCGATAACGGCACTGGCCGCTTTCGCTGGCACGGCCGATCAGCGCACCGGCCAAGGCGCCGGCCGCACCGCCGATCACCGCGCCCTTGGTCGGGTTGCCGGCCACCGCAGCGCCGACCGCCGCACCGCCCAGGCCACCAACGGCCGCGCCTTGCTCAGTACGGGAACAGGCACCGAGCGGCACCAGCAGGGCCATCAAGATCATCACCTTTTTCATTGTCGTTCCTCTCCAACAGGGTGCCGTCCTCGCCGCTGCACCCCCTAACTCGCAACCAGGCGATTTGATCCAAAGAAGAAGATCGGCTGCCGCCCGGCGGCGCTCAATTTGATCCAAAGAGTAGAAAAGCGGCGGCGGACCACACCCTCTCCGGCGGCGTGGTCACCATCGAACGGCTTTCGAAGTCGCCACTATTGGCTGAACGGGATCAGCGCACGCACCCTTGGATCGCGCAGATACAGGCCACCCCAGAGGATGGCCCCGAGATAGACGCCGAACAGTATATGCGAGAACAAAGGGCTACCGATACGCACATGCGTGGCGACGGCGCCGCCGAGATAGGCGGTAAGCAGGATGGCACCGAGCACCGAGGTGCGTGGCAGCGCGTAAAGCACGGTCGAAACCAATCCAATGATGCCGAGCATGCGCGAGACATTGGCATCGGCCGGCCAGCCGAGTTGCACCATGGTCTGGGTGACGATTTCGAGTGGCGGCAGCTTGATGACGCCGTCGAAGATCATGAACAGCACGATGACGGCGCTGAGCGCGCGGCCGGCCCATAGGGCACGCCGTGAGACGGGTGCTGCCTGAGACATGGTCATTGATGTTCCCTCCGGTCGTTGTGAGCACTGGCTCTTTCGCCAGCTCGAAACCAAGGACGCGGCCCATGACGGCAATCCGACACGCCTCCAGCTCTTTTTCAGCTCCGGGGGACGGCGACCTTGGATGTGCAAGTTCAGCCGGCAACCAACCTGGCCAGGTCCACCTTGCGTGGTGAGGTGGAGGGCGTTATTGAAAATCCGTAGGGGTGTCTTCCGACGCTCGACGGCAGCAGCCGCCTGATCGCACGACGAAAGCAACCGATGGCCGGAGAGACCGACCTGAAAAAGTTGCTGGCGGCAATGACGCCGGAATTGCTTGCCGGCGTTCATGTCTTCACCACGTTGCCACCCGATGCGCCCGTTCCCGACAGGCTCCACCCGGTGATGCTATTTCGCGAGCGCGAGGGCATGACGCTGATCGTGCTTGAAGACCAGGCCAAGGCCGCTGGCCTGAAACCCGTGTTCCGCTGCCGGATGCTGACGCTGAACATCCATTCGTCGCTGGAAGCGGTCGGCTTCCTCGCCGCCATCACCGCTCGGCTGGCCGCCGCCGGCATCGGGGTCAATCCGGTCTCGGCCTTCTACCACGATCATCTGTTCGTGCCCGCCGACCGGGCGGAGAAGGCGCTGGAGTTGTTGTTGGACCTGGCGGAGGAGAACCGGCTGTGACACCGGCGCCTTGCTGCCTATTTGAGACGCCTGTGCTGCCCCTCATCCGCCTGCCGGCACCTTCTCCCCGTGAACGGGAAGAAGGGCGCTAACGGCCGAAGGCCGAGCCCGCGACTGCGGGCCGCCGGTTATCCGGCGCCCCCGCGGAGGGCCAGCCGCGAAGCTGCGATGCGGCCCGTGAGCGAAACAACGGCCGAAGGCCGAGCCCGCGACTGCGGGCCGCCGGTTATCCGGCGCCCCGGCGGAGGCCAGCCGCGTAGCGGCGATACGGCCGTGAGCGAAAAGTTATGCTGCCTTCTTCTTCGGCTGGATCAGCCCGCGCTCGACCAGCAGCTCGGCGATCTGCACCGCATTGAGTGCCGCGCCCTTGCGCAGATTGTCGGAGACGATCCACATCGACAGGCCGTTGTCGATGGTCGAGTCCTCGCGGATGCGCGAGATGAAGGTGGCGTCCTCGCCGGCCGATTCCAGCGGCGTGATGTAGCCGCCGTCCTCGCGCTTGTCGATGACCTGGCAGCCCGGCGCCTCGCGCAGGATCTCACGCGCCTCATCGGCGGTGATCGGCTTTTCGAACTCGATGTTGACCGCTTCCGAATGGCCGATGAACACCGGCACGCGCACGCAGGTCGCCGTCAGCTTGATCTTGGGGTCGAGCATTTTCTTGGTCTCGGCCACCATCTTCCACTCTTCCTTGGTGAAGCCGTCGTCGAGGAAGACGTCGATATGCGGGATGACGTTGAAGGCGATACGCTTGGTGAACTTCTTGACGTCGACCTGGTCGGCGACGAACACCGCGCGCGTCTGCGTGAACAATTCGTCCATGCCTTCCTTGCCGGCGCCGGAGACCGACTGGTAGGTGGCGACGACGACGCGCTTGATGGTGGCGGCGTCATGCAGCGGCTTCAGCGCCACGACCAGTTGCGCCGTCGAGCAGTTCGGGTTGGCAATGATGTTCTTGCGCGTGAACAGCGAGATCGCATCCGGGTTCACTTCCGGAACGATCAGCGGCACGTCCTGATCGTGACGGAAGGCCGACGAATTATCGATAACGACGCAGCCCTGCTTGCCGATCTTCGGCGACCATTCCTTGGAGACGTTGCCGCCGGCCGACATGATGCAGATGTCGGTGTCAGAAAAATCATATTGGTCGAGCGCCCTGACCTTCAGCGTGCGGTCGCCGAACGACACTTCCGTGCCCTGGCTGCGCCGCGAGGCCAGCGCCACCACCTCGCTCACCGGAAAGCCGCGCTCCTCCAGTATGTTGAGCATTTCCCGGCCCACATTGCCCGTGGCGCCGACGATCGCAACCTTGAAACTCATCAGAAATCTCCTGTCCCTCTCCACTCGGTTTCTGGAGAAAACCCGCCGGCCGATGCGGGTTTCAACCCCCGGGCCGGACCCGGGAGAGGGTGGTTAGGCCAAGGGAATCAGACCGTTTTGGTGGTCGTTTTGCCGGTTTTTTTGAGCAACAACGTGATTTTGCTGGAACGAGGAGACGCAGCGACGCGCCCGGCCCAATGGTTCGCATCGGGGCCGGGGATGTCGAATGCAAGGAGCGCCATCAGAAGGCCGCGCATCGAAAACTATCCCGTTCGGTGCCGGCTTTTACGCGGTTTGCGTCCAGAGTCAATCGCAACCAGGCCGACCCGCCCGCCCTGTACAATGACAGCGGCACGAAGTACGAACGAGCATCGTCTGGCTCGTGGCGCCCGTCCGTGGCGCTTGCCGACATTTGACCCGTCGCCGGGTATTCAGAATCCGAATTTCGAAAGAGCAAGATGTCCAATTTCGAAGCTATTGTTCCCGCGCTGGCAAAGGCGCTGGAAAAACGCGGCTATGTCGAGCTGACGCCGGTGCAGAAGGCCGTTCTCGAGCTTGGCCAGGCCGATGCGCTGGTTTCGGCCCAGACCGGCTCCGGCAAGACTGTCGCCTTCGGCCTGGCCTTGGCGCCGACCCTTCTCGATGGCGCGGAGCGCTTTTCCCATGCCGCGGCACCTTTGGCGCTGGCCGTGGCGCCGACGCGGGAGCTGGCCCTGCAGGTAACGCGCGAGCTGGAATGGCTCTACGAACTGACCGGCGCCACGGTGGCGTCCTGCGTCGGCGGCATGGACATGCGCACCGAACGGCGCGCGCTGGAGCGTGGCGCCCATATCGTCGTCGGCACGCCCGGCCGCCTGCGCGACCACATCACCCGCAATTCGCTCGACATGTCGGCGCTCAAGGCAGTGGTGCTCGACGAGGCCGACGAGATGCTCGATCTCGGCTTTCGCGAGGATCTGGAATTCATCCTCGATGCTGCCCCGGCCGAGCGCCGCACGCTGATGTTTTCCGCCACTGTGCCGCGCTCCATCGCCACGCTGGCCAAGGGCTATCAGCGCGATGCGGTGCGCATCTCGGCCTCCGGTGAGGAAAAGCAGCATCTCGACATCGAATACCGGGCGCTGAGCGTCGCCCAGGCGGACCGCGAAAACGCCATCATCAACGTGCTGCGCTTTTACGAGGCCAAGAATGCGCTGGTGTTCTGCAACACCCGCGCCGCCGTCAACCATTTGACGGCGCGCTTCAACAACCGCAACTTTTCCGTCGTGGCGCTGTCCGGCGAGCTTAGCCAGAACGAGCGCAGCCACGCGCTGCAGGCGATGCGCGACGGCCGCGCCAAAGTCTGCATCGCCACCGACGTCGCGGCGCGCGGCATCGACCTGCCCAATCTCGAGCTGGTCATCCATGCCGACCTGCCGACCAACCCGGAGACGCTCCTGCACCGAAGCGGGCGAACGGGACGGGCGGGACGCAAGGGCGTCAGCGCTCTGATCGTGCTGAACAATGCCCGCAAGCGCACCGAGCGGCTGCTGCAGAGTGCCGGCCTTGCGGCGACCTGGGCGAGCCCGCCCTCGGCCGACGACGTGATCCGGCGCGATGACGAGCGCATTCTCGCTGATCCGGTCTTCAGCGAGCCTGTGAAGGATGAGGAGCGCGGCTTCGTCCAGGCGCTTCTCGATCAGCACGGACCCGAACAGGTTGCCGCCGCCTTCGTGCGGATGTGCCGCTCCAGCCGCTCGGCGCCGGAGGATCTTCCGGACGTGGCGCCGTTCAGGCCGTCGGGCGAAAAATTTGCGCGCCGGGACGAGGCGCCGAGCCGCCGCGACGATTTCGGCGACAGCGTCTGGTTCTCGCTGTCGGTCGGACGCCGGCAGAATGCCGAGCCGCGCTGGCTGATCCCGATGCTGTGCCGGACAGGCGGCATTTCCAAGCGCGAGATCGGCGCCATCAAGATGCAGCCGGAGGAAACCTTCGTGCAGATCGCGGCGGACTGGGCCGAGCGCTTCCTCGCTGCGATCGGTCCCGACCGCAAGCTGCAGGGCAACATTGCGGTCAAGCGGCTGGACGGCACGCCGGATTTGTCGCGGGCCGGCCATCAGGAACCACGGCCCGACAAGAAGCCGCACCGCGGCAAGCGCACCTTCGATCAGAACGCGCCCAAATTCGAGAAGCGCGCACCGGTCGACCAGCGCCCGGCATTCGAGGCAAAGCCCTGGGCCGGGAAACCGGCCAAGGCGAAGTTCGAAGGCGGACCGGCGAAACACAAGAAATCGAAGAAACGGCCGGGGTAAATAGCCGGCACTCTCCATTTCCGCACGCCCCTTGCGGTCTGCCCGAACTTTGCACAGTCTGGGCCGGGCAATCGGGGGCAAAACATGCGCGGCGAAGTTCTTCATTACGACGAAGACCAGGGCTTCGGGTTCATCACCGGAGCCGACGGCAACCGCTACACTTTGGCACGCGAAGATTTACGCCGCGAAGCATCGGTTGCCGGAGGCACGACAGTCGAATTCCAGCCGGCTGGCGGACAGGCACGCGATGTTTTTTCGATCCGCGCCCAACCTGCCAGTGCGCCCGCCGACGCCTCCCCTGCAACCGCCGCGCCATCTCAGGCCGGCAATGCGCCAGCGGCACGTCAGCCGCAACATTTCGGCCGTTCCGTTGAACAAAGTCCGGCCGAATCCGCCAGCCTGTGGAACTATTTCTGGCTGGGCCTGACCGAGAATTACTTCAACTTCGCCGGCCGTGCCCGCCGCAAGGAATATTGGGGCTATTGCCTGTTCTGGACGATCGCGCTGATTGTGGCGATAGGATTGGGCGTCTTCATCGACAATGCCATGGGCAATCTCGACAACAGTGAATTGCCGGCAGTGACGGTCGGCCTCTCGGGCCTCTTCCTGCTGGCGACAGCCCTGCCGTGGTTCGGGCTCAACGTGCGTCGCCTGCACGATATCGGCCTGACCGGCTGGCTCATCCTGCTTTTCCTGATCCCGACCTTCGGCACCGTGATCATCCTGATCTTTGCGTTGATCCCGACCCAGCCGCGCGAAAACCAGTGGGGTCCGGTGCCGGCGGGAACCAGGGTTTAGCCGGAGCATCCCTCCACTTCGTCATCCCAGGGCGGAGCAAGGAGCGAAGCGACGCCGCGCAGACCCTGGGATCCATGCCGTTACCTCGCGGCAGTGCGCCTGCGGACCAGAACCGCACGCTATCACCCTGTTCCGCGAAAAGTTCGAACCTCTCTGGATTGTTTTCTCGATCAGCTCGATCTTCCATTGGCGTGGCCAGCGCTTCGGCGACTTCTCGCGCTGGATGGCGTCACGAATGTCGAAATGTTCCTCGTACCAGACCAGACGCTGCACGCCGTAACGGCTGGTGAAGCGTGAGCCTTGGCCGGTTTTGTGCTCCGGCACACGGCGGCCGAGATCGTTGGTGACGCCGATATAGATCGTGCCACGCTTCTGGCTCGCGGTCATGTAGGCATAGCCGGTCATGATGTAAGCGTAGTTGGCGCTGTTGGGGATGCAAGTGTAGTTCTGAACCGCTGCATTCTTCGGCTGATGTGACGGCATGGATCCCAGGGTCTGCGCCGCGTCGCTTCGCTCCTTGCTCCGCCCTGGGATGACGAAGGCGGGGGTTACGGCTAATCGCAGATGTTGGAGATTGGCGGCTGGAGATGATCCGACAACTCCCGGCCACAATCCCTCTTTCAGGCTCAACGCATTAGATCATCTGCGTGCAGAGGCACCAGTTGCGGCATCCCCGGTCGCCGCCCAGCGGAGGTCGACCGCCATAGGATTAGCCCAGGAATTTGGCGATGATCGCATCGCCCATCTCAGCGGTGCCGACCTCGGTCATCCCCGGCGAATGAATATCCCTGGTGCGCAAGTCCTGGTCGAGAACGGCGGCGATCGCGCCTTCCAGCCGGCCGGCCTCGGCCACCATGCCGAAGGAATAGCGCATGCACATGGCGAAGGAGGCGATCATGGCGATCGGATTGGCGATGCCCTTGCCGGCAATGTCGGGCGCCGAGCCGTGCACCGGCTCGTAGAGCGCCTTGCGCTTTTTTGTCTTCGCATCCGGCGCGCCGAGCGAGGCCGACGGCAGCATGCCGATCGAGCCGGTCAGCATGGCGGCGATGTCGGACAGCATGTCGCCGAACAGATTGTCGGTGACGATGACGTCGAACTGCTTGGGCCAGCGCACCAGCTGCATGCCGCCGGCATCGGCCAGCATGTGGTCGAGCTTGACGTCGGCATACCTGGCCTTGTGGGTTTGCGTGACGACCTCGTTCCACAGCACGCCTGATTTCATCACATTGCGCTTTTCCATCGAGGTGACGTGGTTCTTGCGCGTACGTGCCAATTCGAAGGCAACGCCCGAAATGCGCTCGATCTCGAACGTATCGTAGACCTGCGTGTCAATGCCGCGCTTCTGGCCGTTGCCGAGATCGATGATTTGCTTCGGCTCGCCGAAATAGACGCCGCCGGTGAGCTCGCGCACGATCAGGATATCGAGGCCTTCGACCACTTCCTGCTTGAGCGAGGAGGACGCCGCCAGCGCCGGATAGCAAATGGCGGGTCGAAGATTGGCGAACAGTTCCATGTCCTTGCGCAGCCGCAGCAGACCCGCCTCCGGACGCACCTCGTAAGGCACCGCATCCCATTTCGGCCCGCCGACGGCGCCGAACAGCACCGCGTCCGCCGCCATTGCCTTGGCCATGTCGGCATCGGAGATCGCCGCGCCGTGCGCGTCATAGGCGCAGCCGCCGACCAGCCCCTCGTCGGTGACGAAATCGCTGCCGAACCTGTCGTTCATGGCGGCGATCAATTTCTTCACCTCGGCCATCGCCTCGGGGCCGATGCCGTCGCCGGCAAGCAGGAGAAGATTTTTCGAAGCCATGAGAACCGTCCCGATTGTTTTAGCGCACGAACGCGGCCTTGCTAAACGCCAAGCGGCCGGCGCGCAAGCCTGCGGTTCAGAGCATCGGACCCAAAAGCGGAAACCGGTTTTGGGAAAATCCGGTGCTCAAGACAAATCGCCTACAGATGCGAGAGAATGTTGACCAGCCTGCCGAATGGGTCGCGTACGAAGAAGCGCCGCACACCCCAGGGTTCGTCCGCCGGCCCGTATTCGATGACGAAGCCGGCGGCCTTCATCGCTTCCAGCGCCGCATCGACATCGTCGACCTCGATCGACAGGTCAGGCACCGGCGTGCCGGAGCCACCTTGGGCCATGAAGCTGACCTGTACGGTCATTGTTTCTTGCGAGCCGTAGGTCGTAATCCAGCCTTGATCCATCAGCACGTCAAGACCAAGCACATCCTGATAGAAGGGTTTTGCCGCCGCGATATCCTGCGTGTCTATGTTTGCAACGATGCGTCTGACCTTCACCATGGGCCGATCCTCGTTCTAACCGTGTCGTTGTCGCAACCGTGACAGGCATCAGGCTGTGCGCCGTAGCGCCGTCACCTCGATCTCGATCTTCATCTCCGGCTTGTTGAGCTGGCACACGATCATCGTTGCCGCCGGCCTGATCTCGCCAAACGCCTCGCCGAGGATCGGGAACACCACATCCACGAAAGCCGCATCGGTGATGTAGTAATGTGCCCGCACCACGTCGGCCATTTCGAAACCGCCATCGGCGAGCGCCTTGGCGATCGTTGCCAGGCAATTGCGCGTTTGTGCCTCGACGGTCTCCGGCATCGACATGGTCGCATAATCGTAGCCGGTCGTTCCGGACACGAAACACCAGTCGCCCTGCACCACGGCGCGCGAATAGCCGGCGGTCTTCTCGAAGGGCGAACCGGTGGAGATCAGTTTTCGCATGGTGTCCTCCGATGGTTGTGAGTATTTTGCAGGGACGACGCCGATCCCGCCATGGGCCAACACAGATGGATAGGCGGTGCAACATCTTTGATGTCGGCGGGACGGCCTTCTGCCGGGCGTTCGTCGTTCGGAAAGTCAGGCAATTAACTTCACCTTCGCTACGCGGACCACTCCTTACCCCGCTAGGGGAGGTCGGCAGCTTCGACGGCCGCTGCAATTTCTGCTTGCATTGAGGAACAAAAACAGAACTATATAAGTATCCGCGAGGGCAGTCGCAGTAACTCCGAGGGAGGATCAGAACCATGTCATGCCGCGTCGACGCGCTGGCGCCCGCATTTGTTGCAGGGCTTTTGCGCGTGCCGCTGTTGGCGCTGCTCCTCGCGGGGATTGTGGTGCTTAGCGCAATGAGCAGTTCGGCACACGCCGCCGGCAAGGATTATGCTGCCTGTTTCAGCGACGGCAAGGTCGGCGCCGACGAGCAGATCGCCGCCTGCACCGCTATTGCCGAGGACAGCGAGGAGATCCCCGATCTGCGCGTGAACGCCTATTTCGTGCGCGGCCTAGCCTACACCCGGAAGAACGATATCGACCACGTCATCGCCGATATAACCGACGTCGTCGTGCTCGATCCGACTTACACGCGCGCTTTTACCAATCGCGCCATTGCCTGGGAAGACAAGGGAGACTTCGATCGAGCCGTTGCGGACTATACGCGCGCGATCACGCTCACGCCGGACGATGCCAGCCTCTACGTCGATCGCGCCGGGGCGCTCGGCAAGAAAGGCGAGCACGATCGCGCCATTGCCGATTGCGACAAGGCGATCGACATCGACCCTGCCAACGAGATGGCCTATGGCGTGCGCGGCATTGCCTGGAAAGACAAGGGCGACGCGGCGCGGGCCCAGGCCAATTATGACAAGGCACAGAGCGTGCGAACGGACCCTGTCACGCCTTACCATGACCGCGCCCTGTCATGGATCGCCAAGGGCGAGCGCAGGCGCGCCGAAGCCGACTGCAAGCATATTGCCGGGGTCGATGTAGACAAGGGGCGCGATTGCGCGCGCCTGATCATCGAGGCTTTGGGCGAACCGGACGACGGCAGTGGCGGCGCAACCGGCTCAAGCGCCGCTTCCGCCCAAAATGCGAATGGAGTGGAATGGCAGAACAAGGGCGACCATACCCGCGCCATTGCCGCGTTCGACGAGGCGATCCGGCTGGATCCGGCAAACTCCAATTTCTACTTCAACCGCGCCAAGAGCTGGGGCTCAAAGAAAGACTATGCGCGCGCTCTTGCAGATCTGGATGAAGTCGTCCGCCGCGACCCGGCCGACGCCCAGGCCTACCGAGTACGCGGCATGATGATGGCCCGGATCGGCAATTCAAAGGAGGCATTTGCCGATCTCGACAAAGCCATCTCTTTGATGCCGGCCGATCCAAAGTCGTACTTTATCCGGGCCCTTGTCTGGAAGGCCAGCGATCCGGACAAGGCAATCGCCGATCTGGACAAGGCAATCGCGCTCGATCCGACCAACGCCGATTACCGCAAGGAAAGGCTAAGCGTTCAACTCGACAAGCGCAGGGCAATTCCGAAAACCGCGCAAGCAGCCGACCCCGTGGCCAGCCAGGCTTATGATGCAGGCGCAGCCGCCGACGCGCCGGCCGCGCCACCAGCGGCCAAGCCAGCCGCACCTCCCGCATACGAGCCGCTGCAACTCTACCCCAAGAAGGAGGATCATTCCGAACTCGTTGCCTGGAATCTGAAATGGGGGCTAGAGCAACAGCTCCAAGGGGATGTCGCCGGCGCAATCGATGCGTTCAGCTTTGCGATCCAGCTCGACCCCTACAACGCCGAAGCGTTTTACGACCGGGCGCTTGCCGAGGCGTCGCAAGGCAACGACGCCCTTGCCGCCACCGACTGCAGGCGCGCCGTCGACCTCGACCCGAAGCGGGCGGGCTCCTGCATCGAACATGCGCCGGGCGAACCAGCCCGGTCGGCCGTCGGGAAGATAAGAGACCCCGCGGCTGCAAAAGTCCTGATCGAGCGCGCCGAGGCGCGACTTGCAGAATATAGCAGCAGCGGCGCGCTTCTCGATCTGGCAAAGGCCATCAGCCTCGACCCGGACAACGCCGACGCCTATCTCGTCCGCAGCCGCGCCAGGGCATTGAACGGCGACGAGGCCGGGGCCGCAGCGGATTGCCGGCGCGCCACCGAACTCGATCCGAAGCGGGCCGGAGCCTGCGGCGGACAGGTTGCCGACGGTGAACGCGGACCGACCCCGCAGCCGGACAGTCAGGAGGCGAAGCCTCAAGCTCCGGATATCATGGCCACGGACGACACGCTGGCGGCAAAGGCCTTGGAGGCGAAGGACCCGCGCGCGCTGGAAGCGGTGCTTGGCGGTGATGCCTTCCTGGACATGGGCAAATACGACGAGGCGATCGGCGCATATGATCAGGTGATCGCGCTCGATCCCAACAACCGCTTCGGCTATTTCGGCCGCGGCAGGGCCTGGACCGCCAAACGCGACTACAGCAGAGGGATTGCCGATTACGACAAGGTCATCCAGCTCGCTCCCGATTTCGCCGCGGCCTATTTCCGCCGCGGTCTCGCCAAGGTGACTACCGACGACGCCGACGGCGCTCTCGCCGATTGCGACCGCGCCGCAACGCTCGAGCCGAAGGCGCGCGACGCTCACTATTGCCGGGGCATGGCGTGGCACGCCAAGGGCGACGCAGGGCGCGCGATCGCCGCCTATTCGGTGGCAATCGTGATCGACGCGAAGGATGACGCCAGCTATTACGCGCGCGGCATGGCGCGGGCCGACCAGAAGGACTATGACGGCGCCATCGCCGACTTCGACCAGGCCATAAAGCTCAATCGTCGCAATTCAGACTATGCGGTCGCCCGCAAGGCGACGGTGGCTGCGCTGGCAAAAGGTGCTGGCGCGCCGGACGCCGTCGGCTCGGATCAGAAAAACCTCAAGGCTTTCATCGATCGCGGCGATGCCTTCTACGACAAAGGCAAATACGATCGCGCCATAGCCGAATACAGCAAGGCGATTGCGCTCGATCCGAGAAAGGCCTCGGCCTATGTCGGCCGCGGCACGTCGCTTGTCGAGAAGGGCATGTATGACGCAGCCATCAACGACTTCGGCAAGGTGATCGAACTCTATCCCAGCTATCTAGACGCTTATATCGGCCGCGCCGTCGCGTGGACGAACAAGAACGAACTGGATCGCGCCATCGCCGACTATAGTCGCGTGCTCGCATTCAAACCGCAATATGCGCCGGCTTATTTTGCGCGTGGCAGCGTCTGGTTCACCAAGGGCGACTTCGACCAGGCGATTGCCGACTTCGACCAGGCGCTGAAGTTCGATCCAAAGATGGCCCCCGCCCGCAAGGGCCGCAAGTTGGCGATAGTGGCAAGAGACGAAGCGAACGCATCGAAGATGTCGGGCAAGGCCGCTGGCCGGGCTGGCGAGCAAGTGACCAGGCCGGGTTGGACTTCGCTGGCCGCGCAGACGTTCAACAAGGGTCGAGCGCTGTATGGAAAGGACGACTATGACGGCGCCATAGCCCTTTACGACAAGGCGATTGCGTTCTTTCCGGCATTCCACGATGCCTATCTGGCCCGCGCCATGTCATGGGAGGCCAAGGGCGATTACGCTCATGCCGTGGCTGATTACAGCCAGGCGATCGCGCTCAACCCGAATTTTGCCGAGACCTACTATGACCGCGGCCAGAACCGCGGTTCCCAGGGAGATTACGACGGGGCGCTTGCGGATTACGACAAGGCCATCACCCTCAATACCAAGGACGCAAGGGTCTATGCCGATCGGGGTCTCATATGGATGGGCAGACATGAGGACGCCGCGGCACTGCGCGATTTCGAAAGGGCGCTCAGTCTCGACCGCAAAAATCTCTTTGCCTATCTGGGCCGGGGCGTCATACGGATCAGCAAGGCGGACTATGACGGGGCCATCGCCGATTTAAGCCAGACGATAAAACTCAAGCCGGATTTCGCCACCGCCTATAAAGTGCGAAGCCGCGCGTGGGACACCAAGGGCAACCATAAGCGTGCCGAGGCCGACCGCAAGAAGGCATTGCGCCTCGGAGCGAAGTGAGGCTTGGCTTTTCGAACGACGAACGCC
Source organism: Mesorhizobium sp. M0751 (assembly GCF_040320265.1). Lineage (NCBI taxonomy): Bacteria > Pseudomonadati > Pseudomonadota > Alphaproteobacteria > Hyphomicrobiales > Phyllobacteriaceae > Mesorhizobium > Mesorhizobium sp. M0751. The sequence continues at coordinate 37,691 of NZ_JAMYPH010000021.1, read as the reverse complement.
CGGAGCGGCAGCGAAGGGCCGAGGCCGGCAGGACGGAGGCGATGGAAAGGATCCCGACAAACTGCTTTTTCCTGCAGCCGTGCCAGTGAATTGGGCCGAAGTCACGACATGGCTCAGTCGCCAGACTAGAGTCTTTCACGTTTTGACGGAAGCGTATCCGGCGTTTGCGAAGTAGTTCTTGCATTCGCCGGGTTCGATCGTCGCAACGAGTTGGCCGATGTGGCGCCAAGTGTCCTCGACGGTACGTTTCTGAGCTTGGCGCATCCAGTGTTTGATTTTGGCAAAGGCCTGCTCGATCGGATTGAGGTCTGGGGAGTAGGGCGGTAGGTACCAAAGCCTGGCGCCGGCAGCCTTGATCATCTGCCTGATGGCCGCCGACTTATGACTTCCCAGATTATCCATGACGACGATGTCGCCGGGTTTCAGCACGGTGATGAGCTGCTGCTCGACATAGGCGCGGAAGCATTGGCCGTTGATTGGCCCGTCGAAGACGCAAGGTGCCGCGAGCCTATCGCTGCGCAGCGCGCCGAGGAAGGTCAGCGTGCGCCAGTGGCCGTGCGGAGCCAAGCCGCGCAGCCGCTTGCCCTTCGGCCCCCAACCGCGCAGCGGAGCCATGTTGGTCTTGATCCAGGTCTCATCGATGAAGACCAGATGCTGCGGATCGAGGCCGGCCTGCCAAGAGCGCCATCGCTGACGCCTGCGGGCAATATCGGCGCGCGCCTGCTCAAGGGCGAACAGCGTTTTTTTGAAGCTCAGGCCCTCGCGCCTCAAGAACATCCAGACCGCGTTGTGCGAGACCTTGACCCCGCGTGCGGCCAACTCGTCCTTCAAACCGTGCAGCGTCAGATGCGGTGTCTCACGTATACGCGTCTCGATGAAGGCACGGTGCGGCTCCAGCAACCTCTTGCGATGTCCACCCATCTTGCCCGGCGCGACCGAGCCGGTCGATTGATGGCGCTGCAACAACTTCACTGCCGTCGAAACCGCAATGCCGAACCGTTTGGCGGCCGACCGGCGGCTCTCGCCACTCATAACCGCCGCCACCACCCGCTCGCGAAGATCATTGGAAAGAGGTCGGGTCATCCGATGCTGGCCTCCACTCCAGCCAGCATCTTGAATCACAAAACAGATAAATCTGGAATCCCCTTTGATTCCGTCAAAGGCGGAACCGCTCTAGTTCGCCGACCCCAGCGCCTTGTCCAGCGCTTCCTTCACATCGGCCGGCCATGTAGCAACCGCCGGCCATGCGTCCGGCTCCGGTTTGTCGCCGCGCCTGGCGAAATAGAGCTTATGGTTGACCGGGTCGACCGCCATGAAGCCGTCATTGCCGCCGCAATCGTGCGGCACGCAGCCGCTGGCAAAGAAGGCGCCCGCGGCGGTTTTCTCGGTGCCGCCGCCGACCAGCAGGCTGGTCGCCATGTCGGGCATGTCCTTGCCGAGCAGCGTCTCGGCTAGTCTGTAGACAGCCTCGTTGTGGAAGGCGTCGATGATGTTGTCGTATTTCGCCGGATCGACGTCTTTCCAGTCGGTGCCCGGCTCCGGCATATAGGTCAGATTGCCGGACGTCGTCAGTCCGTCCGTCGGCGACCATTGCAGCGCCGGCTTGGCATCGCCCGGCAGCAGATAGGGCACGAAATAGATGGCGCTGTCGGAGATCGCTGCCGGCGGCGCGCCGCATTCGTCCTGCTCGACCGTGACCGTCTGGATCGTGCCGCCTTCCGGCTTCCACACGATCACCTTGGCCGGGCCGCATTGATTGCCGCCGTCGCCGACATCGACCAGTGCCACCTTGACGCCGCCGACCTCGACGATCTTGTCGAAGAAGACGTCGTAATTGCGCGCCAGTTCCTTGCCGTCGAAGGCGAGCACCCGTTCCCCGTACTCTTCCTCCTGGGTGATGGTCAGCTGGCCGCCCTCGAACGGGATCGGCGCCTGTTTGTCATTGTCGGCTAGGGCCGCATTGCTCAACGCGCCCTGGTCGGCGGTTGTGCCGGGCGCATCGTCAGCCGGCACGAGCACCGTGTCGGTCTGTGCATGCGCGCCAGCCATCGTCATCAGAATCCACGCCAGCGCGCAGGCGCCGGCAAGAAGCGAACGTGTCATGACTGTCCCTCCGTTCAGCCTCCACGAACCCGGCCTGTCGCGACCGGATCATCGTACCGCTCAGGCCCAGGGCCGCAGCTCGGCGTTCTTCTTCTCGAACGAAGCGATGGCGCCGGCCTTCTCCATGGTCAGGCCGATATCGTCGAGGCCGTTCAAGAGGCAGTGGCGCTTGAACTCGTCGAGATCGAACTTGACCACGCCGCCGTCCGGCCCGCGGATTTCCTTGGCCTCGAGATCGACCGACAGCGTCGCGTTGGAACCGCGCGAGGCGTCGTCCATCAGCTTCTCCAGATCTTCCGGGCTGACGGTGATCGGCAAGATGCCGTTCTTGAAGCAGTTGTTGTAGAAAATGTCGGCGAACGAGGTCGAGATGACGCAGCGGATGCCGAAATCGAGCAGCGCCCACGGCGCATGTTCCCGGCTCGAGCCGCAGCCGAAATTGTCGCCGGCGACCAGGATCTGCGCCTTGCGGTAGGCCGGCTTGTTGAGCACGAAGTCCGGGTTTTCCGAGCCGTCGTCCTTGTAGCGCATTTCGGCGAACAAGCCGGTGCCGAGGCCGGTGCGCTTGATCGTCTTGAGATAATCCTTGGGGATGATCATGTCGGTGTCGACATTGACGATCGGCATCGGCGCGGCGACGCCGGTGAGCTTGGTGAATTTTTCCATGGTTCTTGCCCGTCTTCTTCTCGTTGCGGGGAATTGCTGGAGCCCGGTTTACACAAAGCCGCGGGCAAATAAAAGGCGGCTGTTTTTGGACTTCCGTCGTCGATCGAAACACAAGATCGGTACAAAACAGCTTCAAAACCACCGGCCGATGGTGCACTTTTGTCGATATGACAACGCGATCCAAGGTTCTCTACGCCAGCGAACCGGGCCTCGGCACCGCCGAATTCCGCCGCGTGCTGGTGGAATCCGGCCTCGGCGAGACACGGCCCGTCGATGACGACACCCGATTGAACGCGATGTTGTCGGGGGCCAATTTGGTGCTCACCGCGCGTCTCGACACAGAAGGCAAGCCGCTGGTCGGTGTTGCCCGCGGTGTCACCGATTTCTCGTGGGTCTGTTACGTTTCCGAGCTCGCCGTTTGCAAATCGGCGCAAGGGCTGGGTATCGGCAAGGGCCTGATGGATAAAGCACGCCGGCAACTCGGGCCGTCCGTCGCCATCAGCCTGATCTCCATGCCCGACGCGGTCGGCTTCTATGAGCGTATCGGCATGGAGCGCATGCCCAACGCATTCTGGTTCGGCCGCAAGCGCTGAAATCCACTTCCAGCAACCTCAACCTGGGCATCCTTGGCTAGGGTTCTGCCTCTTGATATGCAACCAAATGGTTGCATATTAGGGTCATGAGCATGGATGATGTCTTTCGGGCCTTGGCCGACCCGACACGCCGGCGATTGCTGGACAGCCTTCATGCCAGGAACGGACAGACGCTGAACGCGCTGTGCGGTGAGATGGACATGACGCGCCAGGCGGTGACCAAGCATCTGGCGATCCTGGAAGAGGCAAACCTCGTCACCACCATCCGCAAGGGACGCGAGAAGCAACATTATCTGAATCCCGTTCCCATCAACGAGATCGCCGAACGCTGGATCGGCAAATTCGAGCGGGGGCGACTGGGCGCCCTCAGCGATTTGAAGAAACGTCTCGAAAGGGAAGACTGATGAGCAACATTTTCGTTTATGTCACCTACATCCGCACCTCGCCCGAAAAACTCTGGCAAGCACTGACCGAGCCGGAGTTCCAGCGGCAATATTTCCTCGGCGCCCAGATGCTAAGCGACTGGAAACAAGGTTCGGCGTGGAAGATGGTTTACACCGACGGCCGCGTCACCGACAGCGGCGAGGTCCTCGAGATCGATCCACCCAAGCGCATCGTGCTCAAATGGCGCAACGAGTTCATGCCCGAGGTCAAGGCGGACGGCTACACACGCTGCACCTTCGCCCTCGAGCAGGAGGGCGAGATGATGAAGCTCGCCGTCACACACAAAGCCGATGGGCCGCACAAGCTGCTCGGCCATGTGGCGAACGGCTGGCCGCTCATCCTGTCCAGCCTGAAGAGCCTGCTGGAAACCGGCGAAGGGCTGTCGCGCCCGGCGTCGAAGGCTTGAGGTCGTTTCGATGGCGAAACGTTTCTGGAGGACAGATGATGCACGGTTCCGCGGTGCACAGCATGACCAATGGTGAGACCGTTATGGCGAGCGCCGATGTTTGCGCGCCGCCCGAGCGGATCTTTGACGCGCTCGCTACACGCGAGGTCGAACGCTGGTGGGGGGCCGCCAAGACTTACCGGATGACCGGATGGGCGGCCGACCTCCACGTCGGCGGCCGCTGGAGCGTTACTGTCGAGACCGCGGCTGGCAGACACCTGCCCGCCAGCGGTGAATTCCTGGAGATCGAGGGGCCGCGTCGGATCGTGCAGACGCGCAGATACGACTGGGACCATCCGACGCTTGGCCGCCGCGAAACCAAAGTCGCCTGGCTGCTGGAGCCGATCGCCGGCGGCACACGCGTCACCATCTGCCATGGCGGCTTTGCCGGCCTCGCTGAAGCCGCAACCGAGCATGCGGAAGGCTGGGGTAGGGTGCTGGGCTGGCTTCAGGCGTATCTTGGTGCAGGCGGCTTGGTGGCGGCTGATCTACCGAGCGACGCATCGCTTCGCGCCAGCGTCAAATTACATTCAGTTCCCTGAACGCCCGCCCTTCAGCGACCCGGCTGTACCCAAACGCGGAGCAATCCACCGTGCGATAGCCGCCATGCACGATCAGTTCGGCCAGCGCTTTGCCGACCGCCGGCGCCTGCTGCAGGCCGTGGCCGGAGAAACCGTTGGCGAAGAGGAAATTACCGACCTCGGGGTGCGGGCCGATCACCGCGTTCTGGTCGAGCGTGTTGTAGTCGTAATGGCCGACCCAGGCGCGCGTTGGCTTGATCGCCTCGAAGGCCGGAATGCGGGTCGCCAGCACCGGCCAGATCACCTCTTCGAACAGCGGCCAGTCGGGGTCGAAGTCGGTGGGATCGGCTGGTCCTTCGCCCTCTTCCGGCTCGGCGCCACCGGTGATGTAAACCGAGCCCTCCGGCCGGACATAGATGCCGCTCGGGTCGACCAGCAGCGGCATGTCGTCATATTTTTCGCGTGCCTCGAAGACGAAGACGTTGCGCTTGCGCGGCTCCACCGGCAGCGCCAGCCCGGCCATTGCTGCCACCTTGCCGGCATTCGGCCCGGCGGCGTTGACGACGGTGCCGGCCTCGAGCCGCTCGCCATTGTCCAGAAATACACCACTGACCCGGCCGCCTAGCCGCTCGATACCCGTCACCGACGCCGTGATGAAATCGATGTTCTTCGTCCGCAGTGCCTTGCGGAACAGCATCAGCATCGCATGCGCGTCGAACCAGCCTTCGCCGCTGCGGCCATAGGCGCCGGCGGAAATGCCCTCGACCGACAGCCACGGAAAGCGGCGGACGAGCGTCTCGGCATCCTCGAGCACGATGTCGGCGCCCTCGGCCATCTGCGCCTCGTGGTTGGCTCGCAGGATCGGCAGCCCGTTCTCGCCGGCAAGGATGAGATAGCCGCCTTCGCGAAAACCGATATCGGCGTCCGCGCCAAACTCTTCCGTGAGCCGCCGGAACAGTTTCAGCGTGAACTGCGACAGCCGGATGTTTTCCGGGATCGAGAACTGCTGGCGAATGGAGGCGCAGGACAGCGTGGTCGCCGCATGGGAAAATTGCGGGTCGCGCTCGACAAGCGCGATCGAGCCCGAAAACCCTTCCTCGCGCAGATAATAGGCGACCGAGGAGCCGACGATAGCTCCGCCGATGATGACGATGTCGTAGTGCACCTTTTCGCCCTTCCGATCTGAACCGCCGAGTCACGCCGCCGGCAGGATGATCTCGAAGCGCGTGCCGCTCGCCGAGTCAACCAGCCGGATCGTGCCATCATGCGCTTTCAGGAGGGCCAGCACGATGCCGAGGCCCATGCCGGTGCCACCGGAATCGCGGCGCGTGGTGAAGAACGGCTCGAAGATGCGGCCTCGGTTGCTGGGCGAAATGCCGGCGCCGTCATCGTCCACCACAATGGTGGCCTTGCCGTCCGCGCTTGCTGCCGTGACCGAAACCAGCGTCGCGCCGTGCCGCGCCGAATTGTCGATGAGATTGGCCAGCACGATCGCGGCGTTTTCAGCCGACATGCGCAGGCCGATATCGGCGCCCGCCTCGAGGCGTACCGCCAGCCTGTCGTCGCCCGGCAGCAGCGCCAGTGCCGCACAAAGCGACGTGTTTTCGCCGCTCGGCTCGAGATTTTCGGCGCGCGCCAGGTCGAGCAGGCGTCGCACCAGCAGGTTGAGCCGGCCGGCATCGGTGACGATATTGTCCGAAAACCGCCGCCGCTCGACCTCGTCCATCGCGCCGCCCGAATCGCGCAGCAGTTCGGCGGCCCCCCGGATCGCCGTCAGCGGCGATTTGAGCTCGTGCGAGACGTGGGTGGCAAAGGTCTGGATGCCGTCGGAGCGAGCGTGCAGCTTTTCGGCCATGTCGAGGAAAGCAGCGGAGAGCGCAGCCATTTCGCGCGTGCCGTGGTGATCGAGCGGCCTGATCGCCTCGCGGTCGCCGGCGGCGATGCGTTTCGTGCGTTCCATCAGCGCATAAATCGGCCTGCTGACGGTGCGCAGGAAGACCAGCCCGATCAGCAGTGCGCCGCCGAGGATGGCGATTGCCGCCAGCGCCACCTTGCCGCGCTCGCCATAGAGATGCTTGACGATGTTGTTCGGCGTCCGCGACAGGTAGACGACGCCGGCGACCTTGCCGGAGACGGCAACCGGCATGGCGACGAAGACGCGAACCTTGGTGCCGCGGCTGACCGAATAGAGCGGCGGCGACGGCTGGTCGGGAACCCGCAGCCTGAGCGCGCTGGCGTAGCGGCCGGCAAGTGCTGCGCGAACTTCTTCGACGGCGACGAGCGACAGGCCGGCTTCCTCACGGCCGGCGATGATCACGCCTCTGGGGTCGAGCAGCCGGAAGCCGGCAAGCGTAGTCTTTTGCGTCTCGACAAGAATGCCCGACAGCCGTGCGCCGATTGCCGCGAAGGCAGGATCGACGCTGGCCGCGATGGCTGCGGGCCGGGTCGGCAGGATCCTGTCGGATGCAAGATCGAGGCGCGGTTCGATCGGCTGGTAGGGAGAAGCCCGATCCCTTGTACTGGGTGGAGGTATGGGTGTGCCGAGCTTTTCCGGGGCAAGGCCGGCCTCACGGACCTCTTGCGCATAGATCGCGCCAAGGGCGGCACCTTGTGCGATCAGCTCGGCCTCGGTCTGGCGGATCAGCTGGTTCTCGTAGAGCCGGAAGAAGAACAGGCCGGCCAGCGGCAACGCCATCACCATCATCAGGATGGCAATGACGACCGTGGCGAGCCGAGGCCGCCATTTGCTGCCAACCCATTTTTGGGCGCTCAACTCCCGCATTTACCCAGCCGGAAGCCGACGCCGTGCACGGTCTCGATTGCATCGAGGCAGCCGACTGCCGCCAGCTTGGCGCGGATGTTGCGGATATGGCTGTCGACGGTGCGGTCTGCGACATGGATGTTGGCGGCATAGGCGTTGGCCATCACCAAGTCACGGCCGAGCACATGCGCCGGCCGCGCCAGAAATCCTTTCAGGATCGCGAATTCGATCGAGGTCAGCGCCAGCGGCTTGCCGTCGAAGCTGCCTGTATGGCTTGCCGGAACCAGCAACAGTCTGCCATGCGAGAATTGCCGGTCGTCAGCTGGTTCCGGCGCGGGCCGGGCGCGCCGCAGGATGACGTTGACGCGGACGACCAGCTCGCGCGGGCTGAACGGCTTGGTGACATAGTCGTCGCCGCCCATCTCCAGCCCCAGGATGCGGTCGATCTCTTCATCCCGCGCGGACAGGAACAGCACCGGCACGTCGGATGTGTGGCGCAGCCGCCGGCACACTTCCAGTCCGTCCATTTCCGGCATGCCGATATCGAGCACGACGAGATCGGGCGCACGGCGTTCGATCGCCTGCAAGGCAGCCGCGCCGTCCGGCACCGCCAGCGTTTTCATGCCGGCCTTTTCCAGTGCGAAGCAGATGATTTCGCGAATGTGCGGATCGTCGTCGGCGACCAGTATGTGGTGCGGCATCAAATCAGCGGCCCGGCATGAAGGGTTCGGACATCGGAGGAACCACGAATGCGCCACGCCTGTCGAGGGTGCGATTGATCCGCCAATTGCGAAAGCTCCACGCGCGCCAGTTTTCCTGGCCGGCGCGGAAGCGTGCTTCGTCCTGTGCATACCAGCCTGCGAGTTCGCGGATGGAGGCATCCTCCGCAGAAACCGTCCTGCTCTGGTGCTGGACGAAGCGATCGAGGGCCGGCAAGGCGCCGGGGCCGAGCGAGCGCAGGTACCAGACGTCGAGCTGGGTGCCTTGGCCGGTCATTTCGAGGCAATGGTCGACATTGTAGTTGGCGATCAGCGCGGCAAAGTTGATGAACGAGCAGGCATAGAGCGTCGCCGATAGCGTCAGAAGATTGGCGGAAAGCAGCCATTCGTTGGACTTTTCGCGCGCGATGCGGGCGATGATCAGGACAAGGCCCGCCGCCACCAGCCCCATCCAGACGAAGGCGGCGACACGCCAATAGGTCAGCGCATAGATGCCGATATAGAGATCGAGCCGCAGGATCGACGAGATCACCAGGAGGATGTTCTGCGCCACCCACACATAAACCAGCCGGCGTATGAGCGGATCGCCGGAGGTCGCACTTCCCGGCCTCAGCGCCGCCAGCACGAAGCCGGCGGCCAGCAGCGCCGTGACGATCAGCGGGTAGGCGCCGCGATGCGCGTAGGCGGCATAGGTCAGCCCGTCGGGAAGCGCGATACCGCCCCACAGATAGGTGGCGTCGAGTGCGCTCTGCACCGCGAACAGGATGTTGAAGACAACAAGCGCGCGGAGAATGGCGGCCTTGCCGAAGACGATGTCTTCGATGGTGGTCCTGGTGGCCGGCGTCGCCGGTGCGCTGGCTGGCGACACTTTGCGGCGGCGGAACAAGCGCGGCAGCCGCGGCCGCAGAAAGGCCCAGACGCCGGCAAGCACGAACAGCCAGAAGGCGAGACGTGGCAGCTGGATGAGGTTGAGCAGTGCCATCAGGTCGATCAGCGAGAACCAGTATTCGATGACCGGATTGGCGGCGCCGAACAGGGCGAGGAACACCGCGCCGAGGCTCAGCGGCATGACCCAGACGGCGATCGCCGCAAGGCGCACGCGCCGCCGGCCAAGCCGCCGCGCCGCCGTGCGCCAGCGGAGGAAATCCAGGACGAGCCGAAATGGCGTTGCCAGCAGGAACAGCGAGAGTTGGCCGGCGACGCGGGCAAGGCCGCGCCGCAACCGTCCGGCCAGTGAAAGCGCGAAGATGGCCGTCGCCGCCAGCGCGATCGAGACGGACAGTGCGCTGACATTTTCCACAAGCGGCAGCAGCGCCACAAGCAGCGCAACCGGCTTGAACCAGAACCTGCCATCGTTGAAGACGCCGAGAGGATGGAGAGCCATGCTCCCCGCGGCAATCGCAACGCCGAACAGGAAAAGTGTGATGCCCGCCGGTTGGCCATAGAAAAAGAAATCAGCCAGCGCGACGAGCAGGACGGCAATGCCGAAGCGGCTGCAATAGCTCGGCGCCGCCGAGAGGAATACTATCATGATCGGGCTTTCTCGGTGGCTTTGATGCGGCCGGTGGGCAGGGATTTGCGGACGAAAGGGAGGAGGGTTGCCAAAGTCTGGGGCGGATCGACGAGCCACCAGCTTTCGCGGCGAAGCCGGTACGGCAGGGACCAACGGGAGTTCGTTTTTTCTTGCATGCCGCCCCTGTCGCATTCTGTCGGGCGGCAAGCGGGGCGGAGACGAGGAGATTTTCCGAAATTGCGTGCAGTTTTTGTGCACGGCTTGCCTCGGCCGGCTGCAGGCGGCATAGATCGGAGATGACCACCGAAAGCTATCGCCCGCGCCGCTCGGTGCTTTACGTCCCGGCCTCGAACGACAAGGCGCTGGCAAAAATCCCGTCGCTGGCCTGCGATGCCGTCGTCATCGATCTCGAGGACGCCGTCGCCCCGGTTGACAAGCCTTCCGCGCGCGAAAAGCTGGCGGCGATTTTCGCCGGCCGTTCCGATCGGCGCTGCGAGATGGTCGTACGCATCAACGCGCTGTCGAGCGAGTGGGGCGGCGCCGACCTGCTGGCCGCGGCCAAATGCACACCCGACGCCATCTTGCTGCCCAAGGTCGATACGCCCCGCGACATCCTCGAGGCCGGCGACGTGCTCGACGACAATTTTATCCCGGACGAGGTCAAGCTGTGGGCGATGCTCGAGACGCCCAAGGCGCTGCTCAACATCGGGCCGATCGCTGAGCTCGGCCGCGATCCGGCCTCTCGACTGGTTTGTTTCGTTACCGGAACGAATGATCTGGTCAAGGACACAGGCATTCTCGCCACGCCCGACCGGCGCTATCTCGTGCCATGGCTGATGCAGATGGTGCTCGCGGCGCGTGCCGGCGGCCTTGACCTGCTCGATGGCGTCTTCAATGATTTTAGCGATATGGACGGCTTTGCGCGCGAGTGCACGGAAGCGGCCGCCATGGGTTTTGACGGCAAGTCGCTGATCCATCCAGCCCAGATCGAGGCCGCGAACCGCGCCTTTGCACCGTCGCCTGAAGCATTGGCCGAGGCGCGCACGATCAAGGAAGCCTTCGCGCTCGCCGAAAATACCGGTAGGGCGGTAGTTGCGCTGAACGGCAAGATGGTCGAGCGGCTGCATCTGGCGCAGGCCGAAAAACTGCTGGCGAAGGCCGCCGCTGTTCGCGCATGATTATCGCAACTGACGACAGGATTGAAGAATGAAACTCTACCGCTTTCTGTCCGGCCCGGACGACGCCAGCTTCTGCCACAAGGTGACGGCGGCGCTCAACAAGGGCTGGCACCTGTTCGGCTCGCCGACCTATGCCTATGACAAGGAGGCCAAGACCATGCGCTGCGCCCAGGCGGTGGTGAAGGACATCGAGGGCCAGGAATACGGCCCCGACACCAAGCTCAGCGACTGGTAGGCTTTGCAAAAGCGCCGAAGCAGGGTGTGTTGAGATTCAGGTCAGGCCGCGCCGAGAATGGTGGATTCCGAGAACCGGAGCGGAGCGTACTTTTGGGTACGTGAGCACCGGAAGCGCAGGAAACCGCCGTTCGCAGGCCGGCATCACCTGAATATCAGCACATCCTACTCCGCTGCCTCTTCGATCTTCTCCATATCGTCGTCCGACAGGCCGAAATGGTGGCCGATCTCGTGGATCAGCACATGGGTGACGATGTCGCCCAGCGTTTCCTCGTTCTCGGCCCAGTAGTCGAGGATGGCGCGGCGATAGAGCGTGATGCGGTTCGGCCCCTCGCCGGTCTGCGGATTCCAGCGCTCGGCGATGCCGCGCCCCTCGAACAGGCCGAGCAGGTCGAAGGGCGTTTCCAGCGAAAGGTCGTCCATGATCTCGTCGGTCGGGAATTCGGCGATCTGAATGACGATCTCGCCGGTCAGCTTGCGAAACTCCTCGGGCAGATGGGCATAGGCCTCCAGCGCCAGGAGCTCGATTTCCTCCATCGTTGGCGAAAGCTGGTCGTGCCAGATGCGTGTTTGGTAGATGCGAGCCATGCTTTGTCCTTTGATCCCGGCATATAGGCTTTCAGGCCGGACTCGGCAAATGATCGGACTGGAGCGCCCGTGTCATGCCCCAACTACAGGAATAAATTCTCCATGACTCCGCTTGACTCTTCGGGCGGCCTCTGGAATCTATAGGAACATAACAGGAACAATTGTGAGTGGAAGCTGACCGTCATGGCGACAAGCGCCGTGGCGCGGGAGACTGTTTTTGCCCTGCGCCGCCAGATCGCGAAGATCGAAGGGACCTTGCCCGAACGCCTGGAGGCGCCGGCCGGTTCGTCGTTTGACGCGGATGTCCCTCGTCAGAGTCCGGCACCCTCTCGGCATCCGGCACCCGCTCGGAATCTGACCATTGTCCGCCGCGGCCTCGCCGTGGCGCCGCCCGATGCGTTTTTGCGCACCGGCGCCGAGCGCCTCGATGCTGCGCTGAGCGGCGGCCTGCCGAAGGCGGCGCTGAGCGAGTTTCATGGCGCCGCGACCCGCGATGCCGGGGCCGTCGCCGGTTTTGCCTTGTCGCTCGTCAGCCTGATCCTCAGTCAGGGGCCGCGACTGCCGGTGCTGTGGATCGGCACATCCGAGGTTTTCCGCGAGGCCGGCTTTCCCTATGCCCGGGGGCTTCACGCCTTCTTCGGCATCGAGCCGGAGCAATTGCTGTTTTCCGAGGCGCCAAGGCTACCCGATGCGCTGTGGGTCGCCGAGGAGGCTGCCAGGATGACGGCGCTGGCCGCTGTCATCCTCGAAATCCGCGGCAGCCCGCAGCGGCTGGACCTCACCGCGACGCGGCGGCTGCACGCCCGGGCGCAGAGTGCCGGCCGGCCGCTGTTCCTGCTGCGCCAGGCCGGCGAGCCCGAGCCGACGGCAGCACCGGTCCGCCTCGTCCTGTCGCCGGCACCGGCGGCAGCGCGCGAGACGCTCGCCGGCCCGCTCGCCGGCTCGATCGGCCGGCCCGCCTTCACCGTCACCATCGGCAAGAGCCGCACGGCCTTGCCCGGAAAATTCACACTGGAGTGGAACCCCGATGAACGCATATTCGAAGAAAGACGGGGCGAGGAAAGAAGGTCTCAGGAATGGACCCCAGAACGGCCAAAGAGTCCTGTCCCTGTGGTTTCCGCATCTCGCCGCCGAGAGGATCCTGCGGCAGCGTCTGGGGCGGTCCTGGCGTTCCCGGCCGTCGGATCACCTGCCGCCATCTCACCCACCGCTCGTGATCAGCCATCGCCAAGGGAACACCCAGCGCATCGCCGCCCTCGACGAGCGGGGCGAGGCGCTTAATCTGAAGCGCGGCATGGGCATAGCCGATGCGCGCGCCATGCATCCCTCGATCGACATCGTGGAGGCCGATCCGGAGGCCGACCGGCGCCTGCTCGAAGGCCTCGCCGACTGGTGCGACCGCTATACCCCGCTGGTGGCGCTCGACGGGACCGACGGCCTCTATCTCGACGTCACCGGCTGCACCCATCTTTTCGGCGGCGAACGCTCGATGCTGGACGATATCCTGTCGCGTTTTTTCCATCAGGGCTTCGATGTCCGCGCCGGGCTTGCCGCCACGCCTGGTGCTGCCTGGGCGGCGGCGCGGTTTGCCGGCGACCGCATCGTTCCCGATGGCGAGGAGGAAGCGCTTCTCGCGCCCTTGCCGCTGGCGGCGCTGCGCATCGGCCCGGAGGTCCGCGCCAGCCTCGAAAGCGTCGGCCTGCGCACGGCGGGCGCCGTCATGGCAGCACCGCGCGCGCCGCTGGCCCGCCGCTTCGGCGCATCGCTGCTCTTGCGCCTCGACCAGGCGCTCGGCCGCCTTGAGGAGGCCGTGTCGCCGCGCCTGCCGGTGGCACCGCTTTCGGTCGAGCGTCACCTTGCCGAGCCGATCATGCTGACCGAGGACATCGAGCGGCTGACCGGCATGCTGGCGACCACCTTGAAGAGCGACCTCGAGCGTCGCGGCGAGGGCGCAAGGCGGCTGGCGCTGCTGCTTTTCCGCGTCGATGGCGGCGTCAGCCGCATCGCCGTCGGCACCTCGCGGCCTCTGCGCGAGCCGCGGCTGATCCAGAAATTGTTCCACGAAAGGCTTGCCGCGCTCGAACAGGATATCGACGCCGGCTATGGCTTCGATCTCGTGCGCCTTTCGGTGCTGACTGTCGCCGCCTTCGACATGCAGCAGGCCGACCTTGCCGGCGAGACGAACGACGACGGTGCCGATATCGCGCTTTTTGCCGACCGCATTCGCGCCCGGCTCGGCGAAGGCGCGGTCTTGAAGCCGGTCGCCGTCGAGAGCCATTTGCCGGAGCGCGCCGTCGCCACCCTTCCCTTCACGGAGGCGCCGCAGAGAAGCTCGCCGCCGAAGCAGCCCGACAAGGCGAAGGACGCTCCCTCGACCGTCTTCCAGCCGGAACGGCCGATCCGGCTTTTCCGTTCGCCCGAGCCGATCGAGGTGCCGGCCACCGAAATGCCGGAAGGCCCGCCTTTGAACTTCCGCTGGCGGCGCGCGCTCTACCGGGTCGCGCGCGCCGAAGGGCCGGAGCGCATCGCGCCGGAATGGTGGCGAGAGGCGGCGGGACGAGAAGATGAGCCAACCCGGGATTATTTCCGCATCGAGGATGCCGACGGCCGCCGTTACTGGCTCTATCGCCAGGGCCTCTACGGCGCCTCGCAGCCTTCGCCGCGCTGGTTCATGCATGGGATCTTCGCATGAATGCGCTGACGGCCATCCCTTATGCCGAATTCGGCATCCAGTCGAACTTCTCGTTCCTGCGCGGCGCCTCGAAACCGGAGGAGCTGGTGGTGGCGGCAAAATTCCTGGGGTTTTCGGCGATCGGTCTCGCCGACCGCAACACGGTGGCGGGCGTGGTGCGCGCCTGGCAGCAGGCCAAGGTGGAGGGTGTTTCCTATCATCCCGGCTGCCGCCTGGTTTTTTGCGACGGCACGCCGGACATCCTCGCTTATCCGCAAGACCGCAAGGGCTGGGGTCATCTCTGCCGCATGCTGACGCAGGCCAATCTGCGTGACGAAAACGAAAAAGGGGCGACGCTCCTCAAACAGAGCGATCTTCTCGAATGGGGCGATCTCCTGTCGCTGGCCATCCTGCCGGATCTATCGGCGGGGGCGAGCGATAGCCTCGCTTTGATTAGCCGGCTCCGGGATCGCTTCGGTGAAAACCTGCGGCTGGCGGTTTCGCCGGATTACCGCGGCAACGACCGCTTCCGTATCGAGCAGGCGGCGGTGATGGCGGAGCTGGCCGGCATCCCGCTGATGGCGACCAACGATGTGCTCTACCATACGTCGGAACGGCGCCCGCTGCAGGACGTGCTGACGGCGATTCGCCTCAATGTGCCCGTCGCCGAGGTGGGGCTGGAGCTGGCGGCCAATGCCGAACGTCACTTAAAGCCGCCGGTGGAGATGGCACGGCTTTTCCGCAGACATCCGCAAGCGCTGGCGGAAACGCTGCGTTTTGCCGGCGAGCTGACCTTCTCGCTCAGTGACCTGCAATACAACTATCCCGACGAGCCGACGGAATCGGGCCTCGGGCCGCAGGCCGAGCTGGAAAGGCTGGCCAAGGAGGGTGCCGCCATCCGCTACCCCTCGGGCGTGCCGGCTTTTGTGACGCAGCGCATCGAGGAGGAGCTCGCCCTGATCGAGCGCCTGAACTACGCGCGCTATTTCCTGACTGTCCACGACATCGTCAAATTCGCTCGCAGCCAGAACATTCTCTGCCAGGGGCGCGGCTCCGCCGCCAACTCGATCGTCTGCTTCTGCATCGGCATCACCGAAGTGGGCCCGGACAAGATCGACACGCTTTTCGAGCGCTTCATTTCCGAGGAAAGAAACGAACCGCCCGACATCGACGTCGATTTCGAGCATGAAAAGCGCGAGGAGGTCATCCAGTATATCTATTCCAAATACAGCACCAAGCGCACCGCGCTGGCCGCCGCCGTCGTCAGCTACCGGGGCCGCTCGGCGATGCGCGAAGTGGCCAAGGCGATGGGCCTGTCGGACGACGTCCGGGGCGCGCTGTCCAGTTCGATCTGGGGCTGGTCGACCTCGGAGCTCGGTGAAAAGGAGACAAAGGCCGGCGGCCTCGATCAGACCGATCCATCGACAAGGCATGTGATCGAATGCGCCAACGAGATCATGGGCTTTCCCCGTCATTTGTCGCAGCATGTCGGCGGTTTCGTCATCACCAGGGACCGGCTCGACGAGATCGTACCCATCGTCAAGACGGCGATGGACGAGCGCAAGATGGTCGAGTGGGACAAGGATGATCTAGACGCGGTGAAAATCCTTAAAGTGGACGTACTGGCGCTCGGCATGCTGACCTGCCTGCAGCGCGCCTTCACCCTGCTCCGGGAGCATTATCCGGAAGCGCGGGACGCGTACGGCCGGCCTTATGTGTTGGCCACTCTGCCGGCCGAGGACAAACATGTCTACGACATGATCTGCCGCGCCGATACGATCGGCGTCTTCCAGATCGAATCGCGCGCGCAGATGTCGATGCTGCCGCGGCTGCGGCCGAAAAGCTTCTACGACCTCGTCATCGAGGTGGCAATCGTGCGGCCCGGCCCCATCCAGGGCGACATGGTCCACCCCTATCTGCGCCGGCGGCAAGGCAAGGAAAAACCCGAATATCCCAAGCCGGAACTGGAAAAAATACTCGGCAGGACGCTGGGCGTGCCGTTGTTTCAGGAGCAGGCGATGAAGATCGCCATCGTCGCCGGCGGCTTCAGGCCGGGCGAGGCCGATGAACTGCGCCGCGCCATGGCGACATTCAAGCGCACCGGCACGATCGGCAATTACCGCAAGAGAATGGTCGACGGCATGGTCGCCAAGGGCTACGAAAAAGACTTCGCCGAGCGCTGCTTCAAGCAGATCGAGGGTTTTGGCGAGTATGGCTTTCCCGAGAGCCACGCCGCCTCCTTCGCCCTGCTGGTCTATGCCTCCTGCTGGTTCAAGACCTTCTATCCCGACGTGTTCTGCGCCGCGATCCTGAATTCCCAGCCGATGGGGTTTTACCAGCCGGCCCAGCTTGTCCGCGACGCGCATGACCACGGTGTCGAGATCCGCGAGGTCGACGTCAATTTTTCCGGCTGGGATTGCGCCTTGGAGCAATCGCCTTTCGATCCGGATCGTATCCTTGACCGCCATGCCCAGATGCGCGGCGTCATCCGGACCAGCCATGCCGTCCGGCTTGGCTTTCGCCAGGTCAAGGGGCTGTCGAAGGAGCGCATGGAAGCGTTTGTGTCGAGGCGCGGCGCCGGCTATGCATCCGTGCGCGACGTCTGGCTGCGCTCGGGCCTCAACGTCGACGAGATCGAAAAATTGGCGCAGGCCGACGCTTTCCGCTCGCTTGGATTGAACCGCCGCGACGCTCTATGGGCGGTCCGCGCGCTCGACGGCAAGAGTGCCGCCGAAAAGCTGCCGCTGTTCGATCAGCCGGCGATCCGCTTGCGCGATCTCGAGCCAGAAACCAGGCTCCCGACAATGCCGCTCGGCGAGCACGTCGTCCACGATTATCGCTCGCTCGGCCTGTCGCTGAAGGCGCACCCGGTCGCCTTCCTGCGTCAAAGGCTGGATCGTTCCGGCGTTACGCCCAATGCGCGCCTCGGCCAGGTGCGGGACGGCCGGCGCGTTTCGGTCGCCGGCCTCGTGCTGGTGCGGCAGCGGCCGGGCAATGGCAAGGCGATTTTCCTGACGCTGGAAGACGAGAATGCAGTCGCCAACATCATTTTCTGGGAAAGGACTTTCGACCGCTTCCGCCCCATCGTCATGGGCGCACGTCTCATCCGCGTCACCGGCAAGCTGCAATCGGAATCGGACGTCATCCATATCGTCGCCGAGAAGGTCGAGGATCTGACGCCGTGGCTGTCGGTGCTGCTGGAAGAGGCAGGACCTGCGGATGAGCCTTCGAGCAGTGCAGACGAGGCTCAGCCGGGCAGCATCGCGCAAACGGAACTATTGGGAAAGGCGGAGAAGGTCATGCCCAAGGGACGCAATTTTCAATAGGCCCGCTGTCTTCGTCAGAGCGCTGCTGCGGTGCTGAACTTTGATGCCGGCGGGACAGAGGGGGGTGCGAAAGATCGCTACAGACCGGCCTTATCCCGTTCCACCCAGGCGCGGCGGCGGTGGCATTGCATCGTCTATGGCGATGACGCGCGCCTCCGATGGCAGCATGATCGGAATGCCGTCCCGCACCGGATAGGCAAGCTTTGCCACCCGCGAGATAAGCTCGCCGCGCTCCGGATCCCAGGCAAGCGGCCCCTTGGTCAGCGGACAGGCCAGCAGTTCCAGCAGCTTGGGATCGACAGTCCTGTTCCCGTCACGTCCATCCGCCATTCGATCCATCCTTCCACAAGGGAACTGCTTCAGGTTTCGAGCGCGGCCTCCCCTTCTCCCCTTGTGGGAGAAGGTGGCCGAGCGTAGCTCGGTCGGATGAGGGGTGTTCCAGCCTGGCACCGACGGCACTCCGTCCAGCACCCCTCAACCGTCTCGGCGCTGCGCGTCGATCCACCTTCTCCCACAAGGGGAGAAGGCAAGAGCCTACTGCAAACTCGAACCGAAATCCTCATTGTCTCGCGCCAGCGCCATTTCGGTGATGGCGATCAGCGTTTCGGCGCGTGTCTTCAGATCGGCCGCTTCGAGCAGCGCCTGCTTCTCGGCCGGCCCGTAGGGCGCCATCATCGACAGCGCGTTGACCAGCATGGCGTTTTCGGCGCGGCTGACGCTTTCCCAGTCGGCCTCCAGATCGTTGGCCTGCAGATAGGCGCGAAACGCTTTGAGCAGCGCCGGCCGGTCGATCTCGGCGTCTGCCTGCTCTTCGTCGAGATCGGCGAGAAAAGGTGCCAATCGGCACTGGCGGAACGGCGTTTTGACCGTGAGCTCCTGGACAATGCGGAACCGGCACACGCCCTGCAGCGAAATCAGGTAACGGCCGTCGCCGCTCTCGGACAGCGCAATGATGCGCCCGGCACAGCCGACATTGCACAGCTCCGGCTCGCCGTCGGGACGCAGCGCACCGTCGAGGCTGGGCTGGATCATGCCGATCAGCCGCGGCCCGGCGATCGCTTCGTCGACCATCTGCAGATAGCGCGGCTCGAAGATGTTGAGCGGCATGCGGCCTCCAGGCAGCAGCAATGCGCCCTCGAGCGGAAAGATCGGCATGGTCGATGGTAAGTCCGCAGCGAGTCGGTAATGCGCGTTTCCCGCCTGCACCTCAATCCTCCGATCGCTTTGTCAGGAAGCGCACCAAATCCGTCTCCTCCCGGCCGGCACAAGGCGCAACACCGGAAATCTGAAATCAAACGCCGTCCGAAAACCTAATCTGGCGCAGCTGCCGCCCACCGCAAGCCCGCGCGACAAAACAGTCTGCGCCGGCTCAGGAAAACAGCAGCGACGACAATTTGCGCCGTGCCGACAGCGTTGCTTCGTCGGTCATGCCCCATGCCTCGAAGAGCTGCAGCAACTGGGTTCTGGCGCCGTCGTCGTTCCACGAGCGGTCGGCCTTGATGATCGCCAGCAGATTGTCGGCCGCCGCCATGCGATCACCCTTGGCGTTCTGGATCATGGCAAGCTCGAACCGTGCCTGGTGATCCCCGGGATTTTCGGCCAGCCGCCGTTCCAGTTCTGCCGGATTGCCCAGTTCCGCGGCTTGCGCGGCGAGCGCCATTTTGGCCCGCAGCGCGGCGAGCTGGGGCGCATCCTTCTTCGCTTCCGGCGCCCGCGCCAGCACCGCCTCGGCACCTTCGGCATCGCCGGCCTCGAACAGCAGATCGCCCAAGCCGGCGATCGCCTCGATCGTCTCCGGCGCCTGTTCCAGGATGGCATCGTAAATGTCGGCCGCTGTCTGCACATCCCCGGCGTCGCGCGCCTCGGCAGCCGCGGCCAGCGCTTCGGCCACTTGCGGCGCGCCACCGTTCTTGCCGCCGACCTTCTGGATGAATTGCGTGATCTGGCTCTCGGGAATGGCGCCCATGAAGCCGTCGACCGGCTGGCCGTCCTTGAAGGCAATGACCGCCGGTATCGACTGGATGCCAAGCTGGCCGGCGATCGACGGATGGTCGTCGATATTCATCTTGACCAGCTTGACCTTGCCACCGGCGGCATTCACCGCCTTCTCCAGCAGCGGCGTCAATTGCTTGCAGGGGCCGCACCACGGCGCCCAGAAATCGACCAGCACCGGCTGGCGACGCGATTCCTGGATGACGTCGGCGGCAAATCCAGCGGTCGTTGTGTCCTTGATGACGTCGGCCGGCGCCTCCGCAAGCGCGACCTTCTCACGCGCGGCATCGGTGCCGCCATATTGCACGGTGGTGGCATACTGGCCGCCATTGCTGCCAAACGGGCCGCCAAAGGGGTTGCTATCGCTCATCTCGTCGCCTTTCGGTCGCGCCGCCGGCCAAGGGACGGGCGCAACATCCTTATTTAGAACCCGGTTTCAGTCACCCATGTGGCGATCATGCCGAGACTTTCAAGATAACAGCATCATGTCCGGTTGCCTCGACGAATTTGACTAGGTCCGGGGCAGCGATGGAAGTCGTCGCTTCGTTGGTCAGCGGGTGGGCATTGACCACCGCATGGCTCATCAACTCCTCGTCCAAAACGACCTTGACCCTTCGCTCGGTGTCGTTGATCAGCCCGAACACCGTGACCGCACCCGGGACGACGCCGAGAAGCTCCATCAGCATCTCCGGCCGGCCGAAGGACACGCGGCCGGCAGCGCCGATCAGATGGTGGATCTGCTTGAGATCGACCACCGCCTCCTCGTCGACGCTGACCAGGAAGAAATTGTCCTTCTTGTCCTTGAGGAACAGGTTCTTGGTGTGGCCACCGGCAATCTCGCCGCGCAGCGCCTGCGAATCGGCGACCGTGAACAGCGGCGGATGGCGCCGGGTCGATACCTCGATCCCGAGTCCTGAGAGAAAGGCGAAAAGTTCGGCTTCGGTCTTCGGCATCGGTCTTCTTCTGATGGCCCGCTTCAACGGCTTGTTCGGCTAACGCCGTTTACGGCCAATGATGCGGCCAAGACAAGCCCGTCGCGCAAGGCGGGGGTGATTGCCTTGCGAGGTCTCGCGGGAGGGCTTGTCCGCATTGCCGGCGAAGCAAAAAGCCTGCGAATTCCCTGTTGCAATCGCCGCGCTCTTCAGCCATATAGGCGCGGCTTGCGGCCCAAAAAGCCGCGCGAGCGGGTGTAGCTCAGGGGTAGAGCACAACCTTGCCAAGGTTGGGGTCGAGCGTTCGAATCGCTTCACCCGCTCCAGTTTTCTATCGGAAATCAAGTGATTAAGAGGCGCCTTTCGGGGCGCCTTTTGCTTATGTGCCTTGGCGGTGGGGCGGTGGCAAGCGGGAGCATTGACGGAGTAGGGGGCACGTTCGACCCGCCCGGCCAGCGCCACCAAGGTATCAACGAGGTGCGCGGCATCAACAGCGTCGTCTACGACGTGACGTGCAAACCGCCAGGCACCATCGAGTGGGAGTGAAGGGAAACGGCGGCAGTAGGGTGTCTCCGCAGCGATTTTCGCTGCCGCGCAGTTGCCGTTCCAGTCCGAATCTCACTCCCGGCGGGGCGTATAGAACATAAGATAACGCCGTTATTCATCGAAGAGCGTCCGTTCGTTCGCCGCGTCGTATTTGCGGAGGTCGCCTCTCATCCGGTCCCGCCACCGCTCCATGAATGTCAGAGTTTCGGGCGCATGAAGATGAGCAGAGAGGGATGCTTGATCTCTCCACCGCTCTGCGACGAGCAGACGCCCGGCGGCACGATCATCCACGACAACAGCGTAGAACAGGCCCCCGTCACGCTGCTTGGCAGTGTGCGCAAGCGCCTCGATATCGGTGACGAACTCGGCCACCGCGGATGGTTCGACGTGGACATATCCGGTCACGATAAGCATCGTTTTTTCCCCTGAGCCTTCCCCATCCTTTCGATTATGCAACGGTCAGGACGATCTTTCCCTGGATGTTCCCGCGAGCGGCGCGCTCGTGTGCTCTTGCCGCCTCGGCGAGGGGGAACGTGCTGTCAATGACGATGCGGACGGTGCCATCGTCCAGCAGGCGAGAGGCTTGCGCTAGTTGTGCGCCATTCGAACGGACCTGCGTGGTCGAAACCGTGATACCACGCGTTTCGGCTTCGTCGTGGCCGGTAAAGCCAAGCGGGTACACCGGTAGCAGGGCACCACCCCGCTTCAAGGTGCGGAGGAAGCGGCCGGTGTCCGGACCGCCGACGGCATCAAGCACGAGATCAACATCGCGCACGACCTCGTCGGCCGACGTTCTGGTGTAATCGATGAATTGATCGATGCCGAGGTCGCCCATCAGACCCCGATTCTTGCCCGATGCCACGGCAATGACACGCGCACCCTTCCATTTTGCGAGTTGCACGGCCAAGTGCCCGACGCCACCTCCGGCGCCGTTGACGAGAACCGTCTTGCCCTCAAGGGGCACCGGCACATGCGTGAACGATTGGAACGGGTTGGGTTCGTCGTGACCCAACTCGATCAGGAACTGCCAGGCGGTAAGCAGCGACATGGGCGCGCCGGCCGCATGGACATGATTGATGTTGGCTGGTTTCCGCGCCAGCTGCGAAGCTGGCACGCTGACATACTCGGCATAGGCTTTGCTGCCTTCCATGACATGCTCTGGGAAACGCACCATGGCGTAGACTTCGTCGCCGACGCCAACGCCCCGCACGTCGCTGGCGACAGCCTCGACAACGCCCGACATGTCCGATCCGAGGATCAGCGGAAAGGCGGGATAAGGTTGCCACTCCGGAGGGAGCGACCGGTAGCCATCCCGCAGATACCAGTCCGGCGGATTGAGGCCGACCGCGTGGACCCGGACCAGAACCTCACCCGGCGTCGCAGCGGGGCGGGGCGCATTCTCGTAGCGCAATAAGTCTGGACCGCCGAACTCGTGCAGACGGACTGCTTTCATCACATCGCTCATCATCACTCCGTTAGGTGTGTCCAAGGTTGAACGTGATGTAGTCAAATCGTACAAGATTGATAATTGTGCTCGAATTCGCTTTAGTAATTCCATGAGGGAACAAATAGCACTTGAAAGGCTAACGGGGCTGATCGCCTTTGCCCGTGTCGGGTCGATGGGCAGCTTCACCGCGGCCGCCCGATCCTTGTCGATTTCGCCCTCAGCTATCAGCAAAAGCATCCAGCGGCTGGAGCAGAACCTGGGCATATCCCTCATTACCCGCACGACCCGCTCGCTGACCCTCACACCAGAAGGGCGCGACCTGCATGAGCGCGCGCTTAGGCTGCTGCGCGAAGCAGAGGAGATCGAGCAGAT
Source organism: Mesorhizobium sp. M0751 (assembly GCF_040320265.1). Classification (NCBI taxonomy): domain Bacteria; kingdom Pseudomonadati; phylum Pseudomonadota; class Alphaproteobacteria; order Hyphomicrobiales; family Phyllobacteriaceae; genus Mesorhizobium; species Mesorhizobium sp. M0751. The sequence continues at coordinate 14,640 of NZ_JAMYPH010000021.1, read as the reverse complement.
GGCGACGATGGCGCGCTCGGAACCGTCAGGCACTCTGCGGATCGCCACCTCACTGCCGATCGGCATCCATATGATCGCACCCACACTGCCGAGTTTTCGCCGGCTGCACCCCAAGGTCGCAGTCGACCTTCGCTTGAGCGACCAGTTCGTCGATATCATTGAAGAGCGAATCGACATTGCGGTGCGGATCGGCGATCTCGCTGACTCGCGGCTGTTGTCGCGCCAGTTCGCACCGCATTGGCTCTGCTGCTTCGCGTCGCCAGCCTATCTGGCCGCACGGGGCACTCCTTTGCATCCGGACGAACTGGAAGGACACGACACTGTGACCCTGCGCTATCAAAGCAGCGGCCAAGTGTTGCGCTGGCCTTTCCGTGTCGGCGATCGGGAAATCGAAATCATGCCTCCATCCGGCATTGTCGTGGACGCGAGCGAAGCGCTGATCGCAACGCTGGTTGCAGGCGGCGGCATCGGCATCAGCGCAAACTTCATAGCGGCGCCCCATGTCGCGCGCAGCGAATTGGTGCCGGTGCTTTCCAACCATGCGGTCGAGCGGCACAATATCACGGCGGTCTGGCCGGAGAGCCGGCGCGCCAATCCCGCTGTGCGCGCCTTCCTCGACCTGTTGCAGGGTGTGTCGAGAAACAGGTGAAGGTCACGGCCAGCATTTGGCCTGAAGACACCGGGCAGGGGAAACTCAGCCGCAGGTGTCGACCGTCCGCTGGTCGGCGCCATTGGCGCCTTAACCGTCTCGGCAGCTACGCGACGAAGCGGACCACGCCGCCATCCACCCGCAAAGCCGCGCCGGTTGTCGCCGAAGCCTGCTCCGAGCATGCGTAGATGATCATGTTGGCCACCTCATCGGTGGTCGCGAAGCGTTGGATGAGGGTGGTCGGACGCATCGCCTTCAAGAAGCCCTGTTCGGCCTCCTGCTGCGTGATTCTGTTTGCGTCAGCCTGCTTCGCCATGAAGTCGCCCAGGATCTCAGAGCGGGTAGGTCCCGGCAGGACGGCGTTGATTGTGACACCCGTGCCCGCGACCGCCTCGGCGAGCCCGCGCGACACCGCGAGTTGAGCGGTCTTGGTCATGCCGTAGTCGAGCATTTCCTTGGGGATGTTGACTGCGGACTCGCTACTTACAAACACGACACGGCCCCAGCCCTTCGCCACCATCCGCGGCAGGTAATGACGGGTCACGCGCACGCCACTCATTACGTTTAACTGGAAGAGGCCAAGCCAGTCTTCGTCGGGGATCTTCGCGATGTCCTCGACGCCACTGTAGCTCCGGATGTGAGCCGTACCAACATTGTTCACAAGTATATCGGCGTCCGGCGCCTGCGCGATCAAGGCCTCGGCGCCCTCCGCTGTCGCAAGATCGGCGGCGATGCCCGAGATGTCGCTTCCGGGAAAGGCCTGCCGCATCTGCCGCACCGCCTCGTCGACCCGGGTATTCCCACGGCCGTTGACGACGACCTATGCACCGGCACGGGCCAACCCCTCCGCCGTCGCGCGGCCGATACCGGCGGTGGATCCGGTGACAATCGCCTTGCGGCCGCTGAGTTCAATATTCATATCATTTATCTCCAATGGTAGGTGGGTGATCATCCGCCGATCCAGGCTGGAAGCGCCCGTCGTCTGTTGAGTACCGACAATATTCGGACGAAGGCAGGCCCAGTACTGTTCGGTCGAAAGCGTTGCGGCCCAAGCAACGGGCCAAGCCTCAAGACACGCGCATCAAGTTGCCTTGCTTACCACTTCCGCCTCCGCAGCGCGGGCGAGGCTTTCGACCCATTCCTGGTGATAGCGGTAGAGTGCACCGGGATGCTTGCGCCCGAGTTCCTCAAGGAACCAAGGGCCCTGCTGCGTTTCTTCGGTCAGCACATGGCAGCCATCGACCGTAGGGGTGATGACCCAGCCGTGGTATGCGCTCGAGCCGGTCTCGTCGCCATCGACGGTCGTCGCCCACGCGAGCCTGCGGAAGGGTTCCCACTCCGTCACGACCAGACTCATCGGAAAGCCAACCGTCACCCGGCTGTATCTGGTTTCAAGCGCCAGTTCCGGCTTGCCGGTCAGGATCTTGACCTGATTTTCGGCGGGAAAGTAGCTCGACCAATTCTCGGCATCGACCAGCAGCTTCCAGACCACGTCAGGCGGCGCCTTCACGTCAATGTCGTTGAGTGCGTAGATAGCCGACGTTTTCGGATCATATCGCTCGGGCCAAATCACGTGGTCATACATCGGTCACTGCTCCTTCTTGAACAAATCCTGGAAGATGAGCTGGCCCCAGGTGCGGCCGCGTGCGTGCACCAGCACGCCACCCTCGTTGAGCTTTCCCAGCTTGACGGGTGCGAACCCGAGTTGTTTGGCCAAGGCCGCCACGGGAGCGATCGCGTCCTCGTCGTCGCTCGATAGAAAGACGACCCGGTGGCCGCCCTCGACGATCGGATCGGCAGCCAGGGTGGCCGCAATCAGGTGATTGAACCCTTTCACGAACTTGGCGCCGGTAAACGCCTTCGCGACGAAAGCGGAGGACGGGAGACCGTCCAGCTCTTCAGGGACCGGAAAGAGGTTCATCGCGTCGATGACCGTCTTGCCTTCCCAGCTCGGCAGGGCTTTCGCAACCTCGCGGTGCTCCCCGAACGGGACCGCCAAGATGATTGTGTCGGCCTCGACTGCATCCCGCAGCGACTTGGCAACGACCGTGGGTCCAATCGCCCGAGCCTGCGGCGCCAACGCCTCGGGCGGCCGGCGGCTCGCGACGGTCACGTCGATGTTTTTACGGGCGAAGGCGTGGGCGAGGGCCTGGCCTATCTTACCGAATCCTACAATTGCGTAGCTCATAATATTTCTCCGATCCGTGTTAATATTGTTTCCCCGGCCCTCAACGGTGCTGGGTTATTTACCGAGCCCTACGGCGTCCCGAATAATCGAATGGGGCGCCCGGCCGGGCGTGGCGCGTCAGAGTTGCGCAAGGCCGCCGTCAACGGCGACCTCGCTGGCGGTCATGAAGCTGCTGTCCGGCGACGCGAGAAAGGCAGCCGCCGCCCCGATCTCCGCCGGATCGGCCATGCGCTGGAGCGGGGTCATCGAGGCGAAGACCTTCTGGCCCTCCTCGCCGAGCGCTTCCTTCGCGAGTTCGGTCGCCGTCGGCCCGGGCGACAGCACGTTTACCCGGATGCCGGTGCCCTTCAGGTCCTCCGCCCAGGTCCGCGCGAGATTGCGCACTGCCGCCTTGCTCGCACTGTAGGCAGTGAATCCCGGGGCGCCCGTGGTACCGGCGCTCGATCCGGTCAGAATGATCGAACCGCCCGGGCCCATCAGCGGCAGCGCCTTCTGGACCGTGAAGATCGTACCCTTGACATTGGTGTCGAAGGTTTCGTCAATGTGTTCGGCGGTAATCTGACCGAGGGGAAGCTGGCTTCCCGCCCCGGCATTGGCGAAGACGATGTCGAGGGTTCCGCGCTCGGCCTTCACCGACGCATAGAGTCGGTCGAGGTCGGCCAGATCGGAGACCGAGCCCTGCACCGCGCGGGCATTGGGTCCGAGGTCGGCCACAGCGGCGTCGAGCGCTTCCCGCCGGCGACCGAAGATGAAGACGAAGGCGCCCTCCTCGATGAAGCGTTTTGCTGCGCCGAGGCCGATGCCGGTAGCGCCGCCGGTGATCACGGCGGTCTTTCCATGCAGTCTGTTCATGTGGTGCATCCTTTAGTCGTTCGGGAACGCTCCCGAGACCCTCGAAATGGGTCCGCCGGCGTCAGTTGTTGAGTGCGGAAGCGCGCACATCGGTGGTGCAAAATCGATCCGGCTGGACGCCAGCCGCGACGATCGGTGTCCGCCGTTGGGAATTGGGCCGCGCTCGTCGACATAGGCTATAATGACCACCCGTACTGCTGTTCGATGTGTTAGATACGGGCTTTGGAAGGCGCACCGCGCGGTGCGGGATTGCACCATGATCGACTGGGATGACGTTCGCTATTTTCTTGCCGTCGCGCGCGGAGGCTCCGTGCGGGCCGCCGCCGAGCGCCTCGGAGTGAATCACTCGACCGCGCTGCGACGCATCGCTCAGCTCGAGGAACGCCTCGGGGCGCAGATGTTCGAAAAGCTGCCTTCGGGCTACCGCCTGACGGCTGCGGGCGAGGAGGTCCTCGAGCTCGCGAACCAGATGGAAGCGTCGTCACACCAGCTGGAGACGCGCGTCTTCGGGCGCGACCAGAGCGTGCGCGGGCTTCTGCGGGTGACGCTGGCACCGCCCCTCGCGACACACCTGCTCATGCCGGACTTCGCCGATTTCGCGCGTCTGCATCCGGACATCGAGATGGAAATCTTGTCGTCCGGCGAGTTGGCAAATCTGACCAACCGGGAGGCCGACGTGGCGATCCGCGTCGTCTACGACCGCAAAACCCTGCCGCTCAATCTTCACGGCCTGAAGGGACCGGAGCTGTTCGGCGGCGTCTACATGTCCTGCGATCGACTAGCCGCATGGCGTGCGGGCGCGCCTGATCCCATCCGGTGGATCGTCATAAGCATTCATGGAATTCCGGATTGGGCCAGCGAGGGTGAGGTTCGCACCACGGGGGTTCCATTCAGGACCACGGACGCCGAGGCGCAGATCGTTGCAGTACGGCAAGGGCTCGGGATGACGACACTGCCGTGCTTCGTCGGCGATGCCGACCCCCTACTGGTGAGGGTGCCGGGCACCGACCTGCACATGTACGGAACGCTCTGGCTTCTGACACAGGGGGAGACACGCAAGACGAAGCGCGTGCGGCTCTTCACGGAGTTCGTATCCCGCAGGCTCGCCGCGTACGCTCCGCTTCTCGCGGGGCTGTCCATATCGCGCGACTGACGCCTGGCAGGTCGCCGATGGCGCTTGCCGCAATCCGGTCGGGAGCCGAGTTGCGATCGCTTGAAGCCGCGTCGTTCAATCTACGAATGTTGCGCCGCATCGCAACCGGCGCGGGGTCTGAACGCATCCGAAAATACGTTTATGGTACGCCACAATATTTGTTTCGTCTTAACGGTCGAAGACAGAAGAGTATTCCTGCCACGGGTGATGCGCGGAAAGCCGGGTTGTGACCGGCAGGTGTCGCAGCTTTCCTACTCCGTTGTGCTCGCTTTTTTTCTGCGCCGAATAGTGTGCGACTGCGCGACGGCCATTTTCAACTCGGGTGTGATCTCCAACGGCGCATTCTCTGCCCCATGTGGGTTCTGTAGCCCCTGAACCTGGACGGTCGGAAATGGCAGTTCGATGCCCTGCTCCTTGAAGACCTGGCGGAGGCGTACATAGAATTTGCGTTTCATACCGAAGGCGCCTCCCGGCTTGGTTGTGGCCTTGACCCTCAATACGATGCCGTATTCGCCGAACTCCTGTACGCCCTGCATCTTGATCGGGTCGAGCACCCAGTGTTTGAACTCGGGATCTTCCGCCAGTTCGAGGCCGATCCGCTTGATCAGCTTGCGAGCGAAGTCGATATCGGTGTCATAACCAACGGTGATGTTGAATTTGTCGATAACCCAGTCACGGCTCTGGTTCTGGACTGCCCCGAGTTCACCGAAAGGTATCGTGAACAGCGGACCACGATGGTGGCGCAGCTTCACCGAGCGCAGCGAAAAGCTTTCGACAGTACCCTTGTAGTTGCCCGATGAAATGTATTCGCCAACGCGAAACGCATCGTCGAGCAGAAAAAACACGCCTGAAATGACGTCCTTGACGATGGTTTGTGCCCCAAAGCCCACGGCGACGCCGACGACGCCAGCGCCGGCGATCAATGGGCCGATCTGGATACCTAGCGAGGCGAGCATCATAAGCACCGCCATCACGATGATCGAAGCGAGCAGAATGTTCTGGAGGATCGGCAAGAGCGTGTGCAGCCGCGCCTGCTGCGGATCGAGGACCGGGACATCCTCGTCGCTGATCACAGGGTGCGGTGTTTCGATGCCCAGCTTTCGTTCGATCAAAGCTTTGATGATCGACCAGCCGAAATCGGCTGCTAGGGCAATGACCACGACATTGATCAAGCCGCGCAATATGAACGTCGTCGTCGTATCGCTGCCCCGCATGGATTGCATGTCCAGACCCCAGACACGTGCGAGAAGGTAAGCCGCCGCCAGGATGAAAATCATTCGGATTCCGCGATCGATGACAGCGATCGTCACCGCCGGGATCGTGGGCTGGCCGACATCTTCCGAACCTGGCCGCAGAACGAAATTAACCCCGCGCTGCGTCACCACGATTGCCAAAGGCAGGAAGAATGCGGCGAAGGTGAACCAGAAGTATGTATAAAGGCCGGCGATACGCTGCAGGAACAGGACGACGAAATAAGCAGTCAATAGCCATGTCGCTTCCGTGTGGCCGATGTGGCGGGCACCGTCTCGCTGCGTTCTTGGCCGACGCCAAATGGCGAGCAGCAGGAGCAACAGCAGCACGAAATCGGCGCCCAGTGACAGGACCATCATTCCATCCTGATCGATGCCGAGACCTGGCAAGAGGATAAACGCGGCGCCGAAGAAGGCGAAGACGCCGACGATCCGGGGTAGCCAATAGGACCAATGGTCAGCCGCTTCGTTGGTGATCGGCAAAGCACGAACCTCGACGGCGTTCTCGACGTTCATGAAGGAGGGGACGAGCATGGCCATGACGTACATGCGCACACCCCATGTAACGACTGCCGCCATCAGAAATGTCAGTACAATCTCGCGGATAAGCATCGGCCAGTCGAACAACATGAACGCGCCGGCGCTGCCCAGTGCGAAAGAGACTATCAGCGTGCTGGAATAAAGCAGGCGGCCACCAATCTTCTTGGCTCGCCCAATGGGCGTATCCTTCGGTTGCGCGATAATCCAAAGGCGAAATGGACGGGTGAGCTTGAACGTTGCCCAGGTGAGTGCCAGGCCGGCGGCGATGAACATCGCAATCAGCACGAATACGCCGGCAGGCCCCTTGCTGGTCATATCCGCCATCGTCTCTGCCCGAACGCGCGCGAACTGGCCTGGCAGCAAGGGCAAAGTTCGCACGATTCTTTCGATATGATGCCTGACCCCATCGAGCGTCGAGGATGCCATCGTATTCATCTGGCCGGGTGCGGCCACGGCGTCGGACGATGCGTCGGTCGGCGAAGCTCTTCTCTCGGCGGGCGCTCCCGTTGAACCGGCGTCCTGATTTCGCTGTTCGGCCACCCAGGCCTTCACTGACGGATCGTCGAGAAGCTCGAACAGCTGTTTGACCCTTTCAGGCGGGACCGTCGCCGCCGCCTGCGCCTGTGCCGGACCAGCCAACAAAAGGGCGATCCCAACGACGAGCGGTCTGGCAATCAGGGCAAACATCGCAGTCAGGTCTCCGAGACGCCGTGCCGGGCGCGCCAGGGCCCTGGCTCCCAATCGTCGAGTGATGCGTAGCATCGTGCTGTTAACCTTCCGGTCAGATCGGCGAGCAACGACATCGATGTCCGTTGTTGCCCTACCTTGAAGAAACCGATGTTGCGGTGCAAGACGTCATTGTTCCGAACCAGAGCGTTACGCCGGCTACTTCGCGGTGTCTACTTAGCCGCCGGGGGAAGGCATTCCGGCCTAGGCCCAGCCTCCAGCCGTTATATGAACTGGGCATCGGTCGCTCGGCGGTCGACTGCTTCGCGCACCGTTGCGGGCATTCGAAACCATGATGTTGCTTGAGATGCAATGCGCTCCAGGGTCGGCACCGCCATGCGGCAAATCAGGCCGTGAGCCGCCACATTCGCACACGACCTGTCCCACGCAATTCCGTTTCCGCGAGTGGGTCGCAGGCAAAATTTGGTCCAAGCAGTTTGTGAGTTGCGTCCGAAATACGGATCTCATCGGGCTCCGCGGACGTTTGGATACGTGCGGCGAGATTGACGGTGTCGCCCCACAGGTCATAGGCAAACCGCCTTTTGCCTATGACGCCCGCCACGATTGGTCCTGAGTGAATTCCAATTCTGAGTCTTATCGGTTCTCCTGCGAAGCGTTCGAGCTTAACCGCCTTCCGCAGTTCAAGTGCATAGTGCGCAAGGGCTTCCGCATGATCGGATCGCGCGGCGGGCAGGCCAGCGACCACCATCACACAATCGCCGATTGTCTTGATCTTTTCGCAGCCGTATCGCTCCGAGAGCAGATCCGCCGCCTTGAAGAAGTAATTTAAAATAGCGAGCGTCGTCACGGCTCCGACGTTCCGCGCTCTTTCCGTAAAACCGACGATGTCGGCAAAAAGCACACTCACCTCTGCGTAGTTGTCTGCAATTTCTTCGTGCGCTTTTAGCCGCTCCGCGATAGACGCCGGAAGAATGTTGAGGAGCAGGGCTTCGGCGCGCTGGTATTCACGCGACAATCCCTCTTGGCTCGCCCTCAACGCCTCGTTCATCGATTGTAATTTCTCGTTGAGTTGACGCTCCCTCTCTTGCAGGAGCGTCATTTCATAAGCCTTCTGTTGAAGTCGCTGCCTATTGTCGCGTTCGGCAGTGGCGTCAAGAAAGAGCAGCCACACGCAGGCATTGTCAGCAAAAAGATGGAGGTCCGCGACACGCCCGCTGGGCAGTTCGACCATGGCCATATGATATGGAAGCTCCGGGCAGGGCAGCAAACCTTCCATGAATTCAAGCTGCTCGGCAACAGGCTTACCTATGCGAACTGATGAGAGTCCGTAATGTTTAACGTTACCGCCCTTCTCAGCTATGCAAAGCTGGGCATCGATTTTCAGATATGCGACGGAGTGCTCGTTGTAGAAGAAATCGTAAATCCAGCTTCTGACTTCTCGTGGCAATTCGTGCATGGTCTATTTGCTAACCATCGAAGCAAGCTGACGAAACGCATCATCAACATGTTCACCCGAAAGCGCACTTGTTAGATAGATTTGCCATCCAAGTTGCCTCAGTTCGTCAATTTCACTATCCGATATTGCCCACCGGTCGGCCAGATCGGATTTGTTGAACAGCAATACAAACGGCATAGCGCCGAATTCAGCCTCGGCCCGCTCGCGCAACGTGAGCGCCACTTCAAGAGTAGCGGCGCGGGTTCCATCGACGACAAGCACGAGCCCGCTCGCACCTCGCACATAGCTGACGCGGAATGAGCCGATATCGTCTTCGCCGGCCAAATCCCACAAAATCAGATCCACGATTTTGTCCGGGAATGCGACACTCTTCTTGTCGATTTTCACTCCCACCGTGGTCAAGTAGGTTTCTGAAAAGATGCTTTGCACAAACCTGCGAACCAGACTCGTCTTTCCGACAGCGAACCCGCCCAACATGCAGATCTTCTTTTGCAATTTCCTGGGCTCCGCCCTAGTGGAAGTTTGCCGTAACCGAAACTCTGCGGTTGGCGGAGTTCCCCGTTCGGCTATTTTCAATCTCCGCTGGCTCAAAGGTGCCCGCGCCGCGAACCAAGAGCAACTCCGGATCGACGCCGCGCTTCTTGAGAAGCGCACGAACTGTTTCCGCACGCGCGGCGCTGATCGACAATTTGGCCGTTTCACGGCCCGTCTCGTCCGAATGGCCGGTCAACATGAACTGTGCTGTTACGCCTGCGTTGCGGGCGTCCTTGGCCAATTGCTTCAACTGGTTCGCCAAATTGTCGAGAACCGGCAGTTGCTCTGGTCCCGGTACAGCCTTGCCAGAATCGAAGAAAATGTTGACCGCTTGAATAGCCTCCCTCAAATGAGTGAGTTGCGGAGGGGTCAACTCACGCAGCTCGGAGAGTTCTAGAGAGAGTCCGTCTGCGGACAGCTCTTGGGCGGCGACCCGCGCCCGATCTATCCAGGCGGCAGGAGCCTCACCCTGGGCAACGATGCGATCCTTGATGATCGAAAGCCGTACTGAATCCGGCGGAGTCAGCGACGCCATCAGCCGCTTCACCACGAACTTCGGGTCAAGGCTTTGATAGAATTGCCACTGCGAATGAACGCGAGCAGGATCGACCCCTGTTCCGGACAGCAGAGCCTTCGGGTCGGCGGCCTGCGGGTCTCTCAGGCCGGAAATATAGAAATGTCCGCCCCGCGCCGTTTGTTGGGCGACAATGATTCCGGCTTGGGCCTCCAGTCGCGACACATAAGTCTGCCAGTGCTCCGCCGCGCGTGCTTCGGGGCTCACATCACGCACCTTGGAGATGTCGAATTCCGGTCCGCCTGCCGAAAGCTGTCGGGCCGCTGCGCGCGCCCGATCTATCCAGGTATCGGGAGCCTCACCCTCGGCAACGATGCGATCCTCGACGATCGAAAGCCGAACCGATTTCGGCGGGGTCAGCGACGCTATCAGCCGCTTCAGGACGAACTTCGGATCAAGGCTCTGATAGAATTGCCACTGCGAATGAACGCGAGCGGGATCGACCTGCGTTCCGGCCAACAGCGACTGCGGGTCGGCGGCAAGCGGGTCTCTCAGGCCGGCAATATAGAAATGTCCGCCCCTCGCGGTTTGTTGGGCGACGATGATGCCCGGTTGGGCCTCCAGTCGCGACACATAAGTCTGCCAGTGCTCCGCCGCGCGTGCTTCGGGGCTCACATCACGAACCTTGGAGACGTCGAATTCCGGTCCGCCTGCCGAAAGTTGTCGGGCCGCTGCGCGCGCCCGATCTATCCAGGTATCGGGAGCCTCACCCTCGGCAACGATGCGATCCTCGACGATCGAAAGCCGAACCGACTTCGGCGGGGTCAGCGACACTATCAGCCGCTTCAGGACGAACTTCGGATCAAGGCTCTGATAGAATTGCCACTGCGAATGAACGCGGGCGGGATCGACCTGCGTTCCGGACAGCAGAGCCTGCGGGTCGGCGGCAAGCGGGTCTCTCAGGCCGGAAATATAGAAATATCCGCCCCTCGCCGTTTGTTCGGCAACGATGATGCCCGGCTGGGCCTCCAGTCGCGACACATACGCCTGCCACCGCTGCCCGGCTTGCCAGGAAAGAAAGAACCAACCGCCTGCGGGAATCAAAACCAGCAGGACTGCAGCCAAGACCAGCCACGGAAATCCCTGGTTTGATTCCTCCTGCTTCAGTTCAACGCAGGTCTGCAACTCCGTCTCTACGCCGGCCAACTGCGAACTGTCGCCGTCAAACTGCTCTAGAGCCTGTGAGTATTCATCATGGATGCGAAGCAATACATCGCGAATTATTTCATGTAATTCCTCCGGCGGATTTCCCCGGATCACCGCAACCAAGGTCGCAAACGGTCCAACTTCCGACCAGAGACGAAGCTCCCCGAAGCGGATCGTGTCCAGGCCGCTCTGTTCTTTCTCGTTAAATGAGTCCCTTACAAAATCTTGAATTGCACTAAGCATAGAAGAAATGAGTTGGGGGTCTTCGCTAGTTGCATTATCAGCAGTTACGTGCGCTATCAAAAGCCCGGAATTGCGATTGATGAGAAAGACATGTTCCACACGATAGACAAGAGAATGCTTAAGAACAACTTCTGAGAAACTTGCCCCTGTTCTCCAAGCTTCAAGTCTCCACTTGAGCCCATGCCAGGTAAATATATGTCTTAAAGTTTCATTCAGCGACTGAAAGGTTTGGTCGATCTTTTCGCCGATCGACTTGCGAATAGCCGGCAGAAACACCGGATACAATATGTCCGTAAGCGTACGCGGGCTCTTCTGGATGGACCGTTGCACGGCCCTCTCGACAGCTGGCGCAAGGGCCTCTCCGAGTTGCGCGTGAGGCGCACGTGCGGCTGCACTGGGGAGGACGCCCCCCACTGCGGCCGCAAGCTGCTCTGGTTCGTCGAGCAGGTGCGTAACTCGTGAAAGCTCCGAAATTTCGCGGCCGACCAGCAACTGGCGCAGCGTTTCCATGCGAGGGTCGGCGGTTGGGATTCCGTCGAGACGCGCACGATAGTCCGGATCAACATTCCGGGCAATTTCGATCAAAAGGCGAGCCAGAGCCTCGCGATCAATCTCTGTATCGTTCGAAGCTCCTCTTTGAGGAAGGCTGATTGGGTCGACGGTCGACGTCAAGTTCCGATCAACTCACTTTCCACGTACGCTCCGAGTTGTTCTTGCTGCCTACGGGATCCTGATTTAGACATTTTGCAACCTCGACAAACAGGCCAGCCAAAAGATTTCGGTCGGTCTTGACGTTGCCGAGATCAGAAAACATTTTCTCCATCAGCATCTGAATGCTTTCATTCTTTTGCTTGATTTCCTCGCGCAGCAAATGATCGTTTCGATTTATCCGGTCCGCAACTTCCCGCTCAAGCTCGCTCAACTGATCCGACAACGCGCGCACCTGCTTTTCGAGCGCCTGATTTTGCTCGCGAAGATTCCGATCAATCTCCTTGTCGGCGTCGGCTCGCGCGTCTTTTTCATTCCGCAATTGCGCCGCAAGCGAGTCGACCTGCTTCTTTGCATTTGACTCGTACATTTCAAGATTGCGCTTGGCCTCGGATTCGACATCCTTGAAGCGCTGCAAGACCCGTTCTTCAAGCTTGGAAAAGCGGCGGTCATAGTCCTGCATCTGGTTGCCGAACAGCAGATCACGTATCTTGTCGACACCTACAGCGTCGCCGGGGGCCCCGCTCTCGCGAGCCTGGCCCGCCATGAAGGTCAGCCCGCTTCCTTCTGCATTACTTATCAGATTTGCGTCCGCTTTATTTGCCGTAGAAGCGGTACTCGAAGATTCCTTGGCCATCCCATGCCCCTCCCTTTGAACATTGTCGCACGCTAATTTAGCAACTGGTAAACTTGCCAGCAAAACTGCCGACCCGCAAGCCGGAATCTTCTCGGCTTAAGTCGGTTCGTACGTCCCCATTCGGGTAGATTCGACATGCGGCTCGATCCAGATCAGCTCGCGTCTTCGCCCGCGACCATCTCTTTGCAGATGAAATGCGCGAAAGGAATGCCCGGCGCATCGGCCTCCGCTCTAAGCCGTCGGGCATGCGCGCTTGCCATTCGGCCTGTCTTCAAGTCTTTTTGCCCGCCTCTAATTCGCCCTTATCTTGACAGGGCAATGCTGCCAGCCGATGCCGTCATCCGGTTTTGACATTTGCCGACTCTTGCCGAAGAAGACGAAAGCTCGATGATCCAGGACAATGCTACCGCAAGGCGGTGTGGTACCGATGTTCAATGCCGAGCAAACCGTCGGCGCAACGCTTGCCGGCATCCGCCGGCAGACCTGCCAGATGCTGGATATAGTGGTGATGGACGATGGGTCGACGGACTGATCGGCGTCGATTGTGACGGCCTCCGCCCGAGAAAGATCAACACATCTTGTTCTGCCTCGAACCAGGCGCGGGTAAGACGGCGTGGCGCATGATCCCTTGGTTTCAATCGTGGTTCCTGCGCACAACGCGGACGTAACACTGGCGCGCGCACTCGACAGCCTTCTCGATCAGGAAATAGTGGATTGGGAGGCGATCATCGTCGACGACGCCTCCACGGACCGCACCCCCGCGATCATCGCCGGTTATGTAGAGCACGATGCCCGATTTCGGGCGTTGAGGTCTTGTGCGCATAGCCCCGCCGGCGCGCGCAATAGCGGGATTTCGACAGCGCGCGGCCGCTGGCTCATGTTTCTGGATGCGGACGATTGGGTGGATGCCAGCTTCCTTGCCAAAATGCTGGCCGCACTGAAATCCGCTCCCGATGCAGTAGCCGCCTATTGCGGTTCCCAGCGCGTGATGCCCGATGGCGAACTCACCCCGGCGAGCATCGCAACGGAGGTCGCGATCCAGCCCTTCGAAACATTCGCCCGCCGGTGTGCTATCCGCACTCACGCGCTGCTGGTCGACCGGGAGACAATTGTCGAGTTGGGCGGTTTCGATGTATCTCTGCGCACCTGCGAGGACTGGGATCTGTGGCAGCGCCTCGCACGTCTGGGCAAAAATTGGGTGATGGTCGACGAGCCGCTCGCTTTCTATCGGGCCAGCCCCAATGCGCTCAGCCGCAATTCGGCGCAGATGCTGGCAGATGCTGAAATCGTGATCGCTCGCGGCTTTTCCGCCGATCCCAGGGTCAAACACCCGGCATCGGCACACGCCAATGGAGCGATTTTGGCGAACGGCGGCACCGCTTCCGAAGCGCTCGCGTGGTTCGCGTTGTGGAACGCCGCGTCAGATTGCGGCTGCGGCTCGCGCTCGATCAACCCGCAATCCCTGCGCGCGCTCCCGCTAGGACGGAAATGGGCGCGTGAGATCGCCAAGGTGGCCGTCGATGGCCTTATGGCAGGAAGCCTGTCGGTGCCAGCGCAATTGGCTGCCAGGTGGGACAGGTTCGGCGGCTCCCTCACCGAGCTGATCATCGAACTCGGCAAGGTCTGGAACAATCCCGACGCGGCTCGCCGCGTCCAGTATCACCTTGAGCAAATGCTGCTCGATGTCGACGATCTTGCCGCGCCGCGCAGGCTGGCGCGGACATTTGGAATTCGTGTCGACGCGCGAAATCCGGCCTCGATCGAAGTGCCGGAAGGAATAGATCAAATCTATGCCTATCTGATGCTGGATGGCCAGATCGAGGCTCTCGTGCAGTTCGGCATACTCGGGAACGTGACAAGGCGTCATTGGATTGAATTGATCCTGAATTTCGTGCCCCCTGAGCGGCTTGTGCACAGTGCCGCGCGGCTTGCGAGGCGATCGCCCGTACATGCACCGCAAAAGGGCGCCGGTGCCGATAAGTCAAACATGTTTGCAGCCGAGGCATTGTTGTCCATGGCGGGA
>NZ_JAMYPH010000020.1:0-120314 GCF_040320265.1 Mesorhizobium sp. M0751 | reverse complement strand
CGTGTCCTCGAATGGCATCCCGAACCCCCCAGCGCAAAACGCGCCAAACTGTTCGCGATGTCCTCGCACACCTGTTCGCGATGTCCCCGGTCCAAACACCCCCAAGTGGGGGAGATGTCCGGCAGGACAGAGGGGGGCGCGAAGGATCGCTGCCGTGCGCTTTGTTCCGAACTGACGTCAATAGTGACCGCTCAGCGATCGCTCACCCGCCGGTGGCGATGGTCAGCACCTTGAACGGCGTGGTGATGACGATTTCGGCGACCGAGCCGACGGCCTTGCCGAGGCCCTGGCCGAGATTGTCGAGCTGGGCCGGCGCTGTTTCTTCGGAGGCGAGGCCCGCCGGGGCGCGCAGGCGGTCGCCGAGCAGCTGCACCAGGAACGGGTTGTCGGCGAATTTGGCGTGGTTCAGCCGGTCGCCGCCCTTGGTTTTGGTCAGGTCGACCACCGAGACGCCATAGCTGGCGAGGTCGGCCGCGTCGCCATAGTCGCCGACGCGCGGCTTGTCGCCGGAGATCAGGGTCGACAGCCTGAGCGCCCGGTCGTCGCCCGAAAGCAGCACGGCGAACGGCTTGTCGGGCTTGCCGTAACGGATCATCTGCTTCTTGAACACGTCGACGTCGATGTCGGGCGAAGCCAGAATGACGTAGCCGAGCTTGCCGCCGAGGTCGCGGTCGCCGGTGATGGCAAGCTGGCGCAACGCTTCCATCGTCACCCAGGTCCCCATCGAATGGGCAATGATGTCGATGCTCTTGGCGCGGCTCCTGGCGAGCATGCGCAGCGTCGCTTCGAGATCGTCGCGCGCCGCATTGGCGCTTTCCTTGTCGTAGATGTAGCCGGTCGTCTTGCCGCTCGACGCCCACGAAAACAGCACCGGCGTTCCCGGGTATTTGGTGTCGTGCGCGATCTGCGTCAGCCGGTAGATGCCGTCGTCGAAGCCGTTGTTGAAGCCGTGCACGAAAACCAGCGCGCGGTCGCCGCGCATCGCGATATCGGCGCCGACCGACTTGGCGAACTGCGGCGCGCCTTCGTAGAAGGTGACGCCGGTCGCCGTGAAATCCTTCGCCGGATTGCTGTTGGCCGAGCCCTTGACCCGCTCGATGGCGCCGAGCTGGTGGATTTTGGGCACCGTCACCTCGACGCTGGCAAAGCTGGTGGTCGGCGAACGGTCGCCGTCGAACACCTGCCGGGGCTCTTTCGTTGCCTTTTGCCGGGTTGTGGCGACGAAGATCTTATGCGTTGCCGCAATGTCGGAAGCAGGCACGGTGATCGTCGTCTTGTTGAGCAAGTCGTGCGTATTCTGGCCGGCGCAGCCGGCAACCGCGAGCGCGAACGCAACGACGAGAGAGATCTTCGAAGGCACGATCACGCGGGCTCCCGCAAAGGCGACGTCGAGCCGGAGACGTCTTGGCCTATTCGATAGAGGCAGAGGCCGGCACGGTCCAGTTCAAACTGTTCCGATGGTGCGGCAATGGTCAACGATAACTGCCGCGCAATGCAGCTATTGTCCGACCGAGGCGATACGGTCGGTCACCTCGCGGTCGCTGGCAAACCCGTCATCCTCGCGCAGCTTCTGGCCGATCAACTGCACCAATTCCGGATTGTCGGCGAATTTGGTGTGGTTGAAGCGGTCGGCTCCCTTGACGCTGGAGAGGTCGACGACCGACACGCCATAGCTGGCAAGGTCGGCGGCATCCTTGTAGTCGCCGACCCGCGGCCGCGCGCCGGCGATCAGGCCGGAGAGCCGCAGCGCCCGGTCGTCGTCGGAGAGCAGCAGGATGAACGGCTTGTCCGGCTTGCCGTAGCGGCGCATCTGGCTCTTGAACACGTCGACGTCGATGTCGGGCGAGGCCAGCACGACATCGCCGAGCTTGCCGCCGAGATCGCGGTCGCCGGTGATGGCGAGCTGGCGCAGCGCCTCCATGGTGACCCAGGTCCCCAGCGAATGGGCGACGATGTCGATGCGCCGCGCGCCGGTCTGCGCCAGCATTCTCAGCGTCACTTCCAGCTGGTCGCGGGCAACGCTGGCGCTTTCCTTGTCGTAGACGTAGTCGGTGGTCTTGGCGCCCGACGCCCAGGAAAACAGCACCGGCGTGCCCGGATAGCCGGAATCATGGGTGATCTGGGTGACGCGGTAGACCGCGTCGTCGAAGCCGGTGTTGTAGCCGTGGACGAAGACCATGACGCGGCCGCCGCGCGCCGCGATGTCGGCGCTGAGCGCGCTGGAGAATTTCGGCTGGGTGTCGTAGCCGACGACCTCGGAAGCCATGAAGTATTTGGCCGGATCGTCCGACTTGCCGCGCGAGCGCCGCTCGATCTGGCCTGTCTTGTGGATGCCCGGGACGGTGACGTTGACGCGGGCATAGTTCAGCGTCGCCGACCGCTCGCCGTCGAAGACCTTGTTGGGATCGTCGGAGCGCTTGCGCGTGGTGGCGATGAAGATCGAGTGGTTGCCGGCGATTTCCGTCACCGGCACCGCCATCATGGCGCTGCCGAGCAGTTCCTCGGTTTGGCGGCCGCCGCAGCCGGCGAGCAGCGCGGCAAGGACAATGATGCAAATCGTCTTCAAGGGCACTTAAGCAATTCCACTCCGGCCTAACCAAAGGCCCATCCACCTCCGCCGCACCTCCCGGACAGGCGAAGTGCGGCAGAAGTAAGTCGCAGGCGCCGAAATGCGCTCAGCGCCTCGCGACTGCCATCGCAGTGTTGCGCGAAAGCCAGAACGGCGGCAGGAAGGCCGGAATGTTGGAAAAGGGCAGCACTTCCGGCTTCAGCCTTATGCCGAGCACGTCGGTCATGAAGGCGCGGCGCGCCTCGATGCGGCGCCAGGCCTCGGGATAGCGCGCGGCGATCTCTTCGCGCAGCGCCTCGTCGGCCAGCGCGATGCCGTCCTCGATGTTGGTGGTGAAATAATCGGTGCCGGTGGCCGGGATGATGTCGACCTGCAAGGCCATGCCCGACTTCAACCTGATGTCGGAGCCGGAAAATACTGGCGAATGCATCCATTCGTCGATATGGACGAGATGGCCGGGATTGAGCGACACGCCGAAGAACGGATCGCCGATGCGCTCGTGCACCGCTTGCCACAGCGCGCCGCCGGGAACGCCGATGCCGACCGTCTCATACCAATCGACGACGGCGCAGAAATAGGGCGCGACCAGCTTCTCGACATAGTCCTGGATGCCCCTTGGAAGCTCGGCTGCGTCCTCGACCAGAAAACCGGCGCGGGCGTTGAGCGAGCCATGGATGCCGTAGGCCATGGTGATCGGGTCGCCGCGCTTGATGACGTCAAGACGCGGGCTTGGCAGGCCATAGGGCGCCCGCTTGCCGGCAGACAGCATCGGGTGACAGCATTGCGGCAGGCCGTTGATGCCCATCAGCCGCGCCGCCTGCAATTCGGTCATGCCGGGTTCGATGCCTTGCAGCACATTGCGCAGCCCCTGAGAGGAATAGGTCGCGGCGAATTCGAACGCGGCCAACTGGTCGGCCTCGTTGATGGCGCGCAGGCCGCCGGCAGGGTTCATCAAAAGGTTCGCCGCGTTGACGATCACGCCCCTGTCGCCGGCAAGGCTGCGCAACGTGTCGGCGATGAAGGACGGCAGGTCGAGCGTCGTTTCGCCAAAACCGGCATCGCCGGGGCCGAACGGCTTCCAGCCGATGGCGCCGATGCGCAGGCCGGCTTTCAGGCCACAATCGACGAGGATGTCGGCCAGCGATTGCGAGCGGTCGCGCGGCTGCGCCGGCAGCGAAAACGTCTGGTAGAGCACGCGCTCATACGGTCCGTCGCAGATCTCGGCATAGCCCCAGCCCTCATTGCCGACCAGCAATTTCGGCGGCTTGCCGGCAACGATGACCAGCAGCGTCTCCTCGAAGCGCGGATCGTAGCCGCAGAGATAGGCGACATTGGCCGCATGTTCGCGGTCGCCATAGACGACGAAGGCATCGAACCCGCCGCGCGCGACCAGTGCCGCTATGCGGGCCTCATAGGTGGCGCGCGTAACCAGCGGCATCACCGTCGGCTCGCCGAACTCCGGCAGCGACACGGTTTTCTGGGCCACCGATGCGACAGGCATGAATAGACGCTCCTAACGGCCAACGAGGTTTTGGGAACACCCTTTCGGGGTGGCCGGACAATGGCTTCGCGAGGCCGGATATGCAATAGCGGGACCGAATTCGCCTAGCCTGTGGGGGTGCTCTTGCCATGACCAGTTTCTCCTCTCGCGTTGCTGCCGCCGCTGCCGCGATCCGCGAGATCTTTCCGGAAACGCCGCTGCAAGAAAACGACTATCTGTCGAAGAAGACTGGCGCGCGGGTGCTGCTGAAGCGCGAGGACCTGACGCCGGTGCGCTCCTACAAGATCCGCGGCGCCTTCAACTTCTTCCGCAAGACGCTCGCCGCCGGTAACGCTGCCGAGCTGTTCGTCTGCGCTTCGGCCGGCAATCACGCGCAGGGCTTTGCCTTCGTCTGCCGCCATTTCGGCAAAAAGGGCGTCGTCTTCATGCCGGTGACGACGCCGCAGCAGAAGATCGACAAGACGCGGCTGTTCGGCGGCGAATTCGTTGAGATCAGGCTGGTCGGCGATTTCTTCGACGACTGCTATCGCGCAGCACTCGAATTCACCGAAACTGCCGGCGCACACATGGTGCCGCCTTTCGACCATAGGGACATCATCGAAGGGCAGGCGACCGTCGCCTACGAGATATCAGGCCAGATGCCCGGCGCGCGCATGGCTGATATCGTCATGCTGCCCGTCGGCGGCGGCGGCCTGGCCGCCGGCGTCACCCATTATTTCGCCGACCAGCACCGCGAGACACGTTTCATCTTTTGCGAGCCGGCCGGCGCCCCGAGCCTGAGCGAGAGCCTTGCCGCCGGAAAGCGGGTCAAGCTCGCCAAGGTCGACAATTTCGTCGACGGCGCGGCGGTGGCCGAGATCGGCCGCGAGCCGTTGCGCCACCTCAGGGAGTTTGCCGCCGACACCGTGCGGCTGATCCCGGAAAACCGGCTCTGCGCAACCATGATCGAAATGCTCAATGTCGAAGGCGTCGTGCTGGAGCCGGCCGGCGCGCTGGCGATCGATGCGCTCAAGGATTTTTCCAGGAAGGAAATCAGGGGCAAGACTGTCGTCGCCGTGGTGTCGGGCGGCAATTTCGATTTCGAGCGGCTGCCGGATGTGAAGGAACGGGCGCTGCGCTTCGAGGGCTTGAAGAAGTACTTCATCATCCGCTTTCCGCAGCGGCCCGGCGCGCTGCGCGATTTCCTCGAATTGCTTGGTCCCGACGACGACATCGCCCGCTTCGAATATCTGAAGAAATCGGCGCGCAATTTCGGTTCGGTGCTGATCGGCATTGAAAGCAAGGACCGCCGCAATTTCGATCTGCTCAAGGCGAATTTCGACGCCGAGAGCGTCCATTACCAGGACATCACCGACAACGAGACGCTCGCCGGGTTCATCATATGAGCAGCAACGATCTTCCGAGCACTCAGGGGAACGTTTTTATCGCGCTGTTTTCCGGCATCAATGTCGGCGGCAACCGCATCGTCAAGATGGCGGAACTCAGGTCGTTCTTCGAGCAGCTCGGCTTCTCCGCTGTCGCCACCTATGTGCAGAGCGGCAATGCCGTGTTCCGGTCGCCGGACGGCGATGCGACGATGCTGACCAGGCGGTTGGAAGCGGAATTCGAGAAGAAATGGGGGTTCCATTCGCGCATCATGGTGCGCGATCTCGGCTGGCTCGAGCGGCTGGCGGCGGACAATCCCTACCCGGAAGTGGCCGGCGAGCCGACGAAGCTGCACGCCTATGCGCTGGAGCGCCAGCCGACCGCCGAAGAGGTCGCCCGGCTGGCGGAAAAATGCACCGGGCCCGAACGCTTCGAGATCAAGGGCGACGTGCTCTATTTGCACGCACCTGACGGGATCGGCAAATCGGTGTTTGCCAACCTCATCCCGCGCGTTCTGAAGGTGCCGGGCACGGCGCGTAATTGGCGCACCGTGCTGGCGCTGCTCGAGATGGCCAAGGCCAGCGGTTGACAGGTCGCCTACGCGGCCGGAGCGCGTCGCCAGTCGAATGCCAGCTCTTCACGGAAGGCGAAGCGCTTGATGTGCTCGGCGACGACCGTTTCCAGGCGCTCGAGCGAGCCGGCTTCATCGGTCGTCACCGCAATGTGCAGCGCAGCCGGGTCGGCATCGAGAACCGTGCGGCCGAGCGTCAGATCGATGCTGCCGTGGTTCGGGTCGAATTCGACGGGAAACTTGTGCGCCCAATGTTTGCACAGCTGCTGCAGATAGCGGCTGGCATGTTCGGTGGCGACGTCGACATGGCTGCTCGGCATGAATGAATTCTCCCTGGGAATGCGGACGCGAAAACCGAACCGGGGCCCGCCTGCGTCCGCTCAACACGGCGTGATCGGCTACCAGCTGCCGGTGTTCGGCATCGACGCCCACGGCTCGGCCTTCGGCTTTGCCGGACCTTTCTGCAACAGCTCGATCGAGATGCCGTCCGGCGATTTGACGAACGCCATGTTGCCATCGCGCGGCGGCCGGTTGATGGTGACGCCATTGTCCATCAGCCGCTGGCAGGTGGCGTAGATGTCGTCGACCTCATAGGCGAGATGGCCGAAGTTGCGGCCGCCCTTGTAGTCTTCCGGATCCCAATTGTAGGTCAGCTCGACCAGCGGTGCCTTTTCGGAGATGCCGCTTCGCTCGTCTTCGGGCGCGGCGAGGAAGATCAGCGTATAGCGGCCTTGCTCGTTTTCATGGCGGCGCACTTCCTTGAGGCCAAGCTTGTTGCAGTAGAAATCCAGCGAAGTATCGATGTCGGCGATGCGGACCATGGTGTGCAGATAGCGCATGATTTCCTCCTTATGTTGCGTTGCGGCGCAACATAGGGGCGGCCCGGCCAAAGGGCAATTGGCCACGCCTGCCGGCGCCGGCAAACGGCAAATCCGCTATTCCTGTACGGAACCGTGAAAAAAGGCACGTCAGGTCTTGCACACACCGGAAGCCGCGGTGTTAATCTGATACCAAGAATCAGTTGCAGTGTTTCTTGAAAAAAGGGGGCGTTCTTATGGGGGAAAAGGCCTCTTTCATGGGGCGGGACGGGGCCGGTAACGATGCGTTGAAGCGGGATGAGAGCGCCGATACGGCCGATCTCGTCGAAATCGCTGGCGCCATCAAATGGTTCGACGTGGCCAAGGGCTACGGTTTCATCCTTCCCGATGATGGTACTTCGGGCGACATCCTCCTCCATGTGACATGCCTTCGAAAGGACGGTTTTCAGACCGCCCTGGAAGGCGCCCGCGTCGTCTGCCTGGTCAAGCAGGGCGAGCGCGGGCTGCAGGCCTTCCGCGTGCTCTCGATGGATGTCTCTACGGCGGTGCATCCGGCGGAGCTGCAGGAGCAGCGCACCCATGTCGCGGTGACGCCGGAAAGCGGCCTCGAACGGGCGCTGGTGAAATGGTTCAACCGCACCAAGGGGTTCGGCTTTCTGACCCGGGGCGAGGGCACCGAGGACATTTTCGTCCACATGGAGACGCTGCGCCGCTACGGCATCACCGAACTCCGGCCGGGCCAGGTGGTGCTGGTCCGCTTCGGACGCGGCGACAAAGGCCTTATGGCTGCCGAAATTCACCCCGATATGGGTACCTTGCCGGTCTCGCATTAAGGCGTGTTGATATTCAGGTGAGGCCGGCCTGCAAATGGCGATTTCCTGCGCTTCCGGTGCTCACGTACTTTGAGTACGCTCCGCTCCGGTTCTCGGAAAGCGTCATTTTCGACTCGGCCTGACCTGAATCTCAACACACCTTGGACGATTTCCGGTCGAGGATTTTGCATGGCTCACAGGAACCGGGTGACGGCGGGCGCGCTCTGCGCCGGGATTTTCCTCATCGTCGCCGCAAGTGCGTTCTTCTATTTTCAGCAACCGAGTTCGGCCGACGGCAAGGCGATGATCCTTCCCGTCGACCCGGCGCCGCTTGTCGCGGTGACGAAGGCCGGCGAGCGTTCTTTTTCCGTCGAAATTGCCGACACGCCCGCCGAGCGCGAGGCTGGCCTGATGTTCCGCCGGCACATGGCCGACAATCACGGCATGCTGTTCGTGTTCGGTGCGCCGCAGGATGTGAGCTTCTGGATGAAGAACACGCCGATGCCGCTCGACCTGGTCTTCGTCGGCCAGGACGGCCGGATCCGGGCGATCAAGCAAGGCGAGCCGCAGTCGGAGGCGATCATCTCGCCGGACGAGCCGGTGCGCTTCGTGCTCGAGCTCAAGGCAGGCACCGCAGCCAAAAAGGGCCTTAAGAACGGCGACCTGCTGCGCCATCCGGCCATAGGCACCGCGCCCGGGCCGGCCATGCCGCCGCCCGACAAGGGCGATGCGCCGAATGTCGATTCCGACTGAACGGGCAGGATCTTCGGCCGATGCAGTTCTTCTCCCATGACGGTTTCGACCTTGCTTTCCTTGACCGCCAGCCGGCATCGGGGCAGGGCGATCCGGTGCTGATGATCCACGGCTTCGCCTCGAGCCATTACGTCAACTGGGTGTCGCCCGGCTGGTTCAAGACGCTGAACGATGCCGGCTACCGTGCCATCGCCTTTGACAATCGCGGCCATGGCTCGTCGTCGAAGAGCTATGACGAAGCCGACTACACGCCGGCAAAAATGGCGTCCGACGCGGCAGCGCTTTTGAACCATCTCGGCATCGAACGCGCCCATGTCATGGGGTACTCGATGGGCGCGCGCATATCGGCCTTCCTGGCGCTCTCCGACCCGGACAAGGTGGCGACGCTGGTCTTCGGTGGGCTCGGCATCGGCATGGTCGACGGTGTCGGCGACTGGGATCCGATAGCCGACGCCCTCCTGGCCGAGGATCCCGCAGGCACCAGCGACCCGCGCGGCCGCTCGTTCCGCGCCTTCGCCGATCAGACCCGCAGCGATCGCCGGGCGCTCGCCGCCTGCATCGTCACCTCGCGCGAATTGCTGAGCGAGGCCGACATCGCCCGCATTGCCCAGCCGACGCTGATCGCCGTCGGCACCAAGGACGACATCGGCGGCTCGCCGGATGAACTCGCCGCGTTGATGCCCAACGCCAGGGCGTTTCACATCGAAGGTCGCGACCACATGCTGGCGGTCGGCGACAAGACCTTCAAGCAGCGCGTGCTGGAGTTTTATGCCGAGCATCCGTTTTGATGGATGGCTCCCCAAAGGCGGCCATTGGGCCTGAAGCTGGGGTTCTTAGCGGTTTTGCAACGATACAGGAGTAAATAAGCGTGACGCGCGGATCGGTTCAACTCCGCCACGCGCTAAACAGGGCTGGGGGTACGATGGCACAATGGGGAAGAAGCGACGCCGCTTTGCCGGGCGTCGTTGCGAAAAGCACCTTCGGCGAATGGTCCGTTGTTCTAGCGCTGGCCGCATTGGCGACAGGGGCGATTGCGATCACCGCGTTGATAGCAATGCCGAGCGACGCGTCCCCACTGCTCCAGAACAGTGCGACCGGCTTCTTCGCCGCGGTATTTTTCCTGGCCGGGCCATTGGCGCATCTTACCGGCGTGGTCTTCGGGTTGATGGCGCTGGGTCGTCCAAACGACAATCGTGTGCTCGGCCTGGCTGGCATCGTGGTCAACGGCGCGTCGCTTGCGGCCGGGGTGTTCATGTTGTGGGCAATGGCATCGACGATCGGCGCGTTCACCTGATTTCGGGCCGATATCCCGGACGCAAGCGAGCGACGCGTCGGGCTACGATCCGCGCGGGCTGTACCCCAGCGTCCTGAGCGACCGCGCCATGTTATGCCGGGCCTGGGTTTCGAAGCGCCGGCGGAATTCCTCGCTGTGGAAGATATGCGGACGAGCGAGGAAGCCCTTCAGGACTGCGGCACGGCCGACTCGCCAAATCGGCTCATCGACCCACTGATATTCGCGGCGGACCGCCTGTTCATAAGCGTCGAACACGTCAGGCGCGGCACCCAGGATCGCCAGGTCCATGTCGAGGAACAGCGCCGCGTCACGAACGGAATGCTGGTCGCCAAGGGGCGGCAATTCGTGGCCGGCGGTCGCAGTGATCATCGCCGCGATGCGACCGATGCGTTGTGCGTCGGCGCGGCCGGCAAGCTTCTCCTCGGCAAGTGCGGCACTCCTCGCCTCATTGTCCTTGGCGCGGCTGTCGTAGATCGCGTCGTGGAACCAGATCGCCGCTTCGACTGCTTCAGGATCGTGCAGCAACGTCTTGTAATCATTGGCCAGCGCCAGCATCGCCTGGATGTGGCCAAGGTCGTGGTAGTGGCGATCTTCGGCCTCATAGAGCGCGGAAAGCTCGCGCTTCAGGGTCTCGTCCATCAAGGTTGCGTTTTCCATGGCTGCTTGAAATTCCGCGAACCAAATCCATTTGACGAAGCACTAAGGAAAATTGAGTTCACCCGTGCTATGATCTGGCTTATAGGTGCGGCCGGAGAATAGGCAAGCCGCCAACCCGAGACATTGGATGGCCGAGACATTGGATGGCCGGAGACATCAGATGAACAGCGTTACGATTTCCCGTCCCACCAGGGTGCAGCCGGTAGATCCGATCTGGCGTTCGATCCGCGACGAAGCGATGGAAGCGGTCAACCGCGATCCGCTGCTGGCGGCGTTCCTTTATTCGACCATCCTCAACCAGGAAAACCTGGAGGAAGCGGTTATCCACCGGCTGGCCGAGCGCCTCGCCCACCAGGACATCGGCTCCGACCTCATCCGCCAGACATTCAAGGCGATGGCGGCCGACGACAAGGACTGGGCGACGACGGTGCGCGTCGATATCCAGGCTTATTACGACCGCGATCCGGCCTGCGACCGCTTCATCATGCCGGTGCTCTACTTCAAGGGTTTTCATGCCATCCAGACGCACCGGCTGGCGCATTGGCTGTGGAACCAGGGCCGCCAGGATTTCGCGCTGTATCTGCAGAGCCGGTCGTCCTCGGTGTTCCAGACCGACATCAATCCGGCAGCCCGCATCGGCAAGGGCATCTTCCTCGACCACGCCACCGGCCTCGTCGTCGGCCAGACGGCGGTGATCGAGGACGACGTGTCGATCCTGCACGGCGTCACGCTGGGCGGCACCGGCAAGGCCGGTGGCGACCGCCATCCCAAGATCCGCTACGGCGTGCTGATCGGCGCCGGCGCCAAGATCCTCGGCAACATCGAGATCGGCCATTGTTCGAAGATCGCGGCCGGCTCGGTGGTGCTGTCGCCGGTACCGCACAACAAGACGGTTGCCGGCGTGCCGGCCCGCGTCGTCGGCGAGACCGGCTGCGACCAGCCCTCGCGCCAGATGGACCAGCTGTTGCCATCGCAGACGATGGACCACGTCGTCAGCTTCGACATCTGAGCGCTCGGGCAGGGGGCTGAATTCCTGCTCCCCTATGCCGGCTTGCCTTTACATGGCCATTGTCGACGTGCCAGAAGCGCGCTCACCAATGCATGTCGCCCAAAAGTGCCCAGCGGTTTTGGGATAGCGACATGCATGAAGAAGGATTCAAAGCGCGTCGCATCGATCTCTTCAGACGCGACGCACTTTAGCAAGCGACGATCGGAGAAGACTGTTGAAGCCGGACGAAATCAGAAAGCTGGACGCCTATTTCAAGCGCACTTTCCAGAACCCCAAACTCGAAGTGAAGGCGCGGCCGCGCAAGGAAGATTCGGCCGAGGTCTATGTCGGCGACGAGTTCCTCGGCATCGTCTTCAAGGACGAGGACGACGGCGATTATAATTTCTCGATGGCGATCCTCGACATCGATCTGGCCTGAGCCGGGAGTTTAGCTGGCCGGACCTGCTTGTTGCAGGCGGATCGCCTGATGGCGGAGCGCAAACCTCGGGGACTGGCTGGAGCATCCCCAACTTCGTCATCCCAGGGCGGAGCAAGGAGCGAAGCGACGAGGCGCAGACCCTGGGATCCATGCCGTTACCCCGCGGCAGTGCTCCGCTCTGACCAGAATTGAATGCTTCTTGGCACCGGCTGGGCGTCCTCTACCAACCTGTTCCGCGAAAAAGTTCGAACCACTCAGGGTTGGTCTTCTCGATCAGTTCGATCTTCCACTGGCATGGCCAGCGCTTCAGCGACTTCTCGCGCTGGATGGCGTCGCGAATGTCGAAATGTTCCTCGTACCAGACCAGACGCTGTACGCCGTAGCGGCTGGTGAAGCGCGAGCCTTCGCCAGATTTGTGCTCCGGCATGCGGCCGAGATCGTTGGTGACACCGATGTAGATCGTGCCGCGCTTCTGGCTTGCAGCCATGTAGGCATAGCCGGTCATGGTTGAAGGGTAGCTTGCGCCGGCGCCGACGCAGTGCCGTTCTGAACCGCTGCATTCCTCGGCTGAGGTAACGGCATGGATCCTAGGGTCTCCGCGACGTCGCTTCGCTCCTGCTCCGCCCTAGGATGACGAAGGCGTGGTGGGCCTACAGCTAATCGCAAACCCTGGAGATTGGTAGCCCGATTGGCGGGGCTCCAGCCCACAGCCCTTCAGGCCGGTCAAAGGATCAAGCTACCGCCCAGTCTTCAGCACACGCGCTGCCTCGTCCGAAATCGCCGCGTCGAGCGCCTGCCAGTCGCCGAGGAATTCCCGGGGGAAGCGGTAGGTGAGGCTGAGATTGTCGCCGACCAGGATGTCGCGCTCGCAGGGCGCCAGCGATTCGTCCGCGCTCGGGCCGCTCAGGCAGCGGGCGACGAACGGATCCCTGCCGGGGCGGTCGGCGACCGCCAGCACTTCGTTGAGATAGCCTGATTTTTCGCTGAAGGCGTAAAGCGTGGTGCCGCCAGGGCCGGGCGTACCCGGCTTGGCGATCAGCGCGCTGTAAATCGGCGCGAAGCGGCCGCTCATGTCGCGCGACATCATCTGCGGCTCGAACGACAGGAAGACAATGTCCTTGCTGGGTCCGGTGTGGTTGAAGTCGTTGCGGGCAGCCTCGCTGTAGCCGTCCATCTCGGGATAGCGCAGATAGAGGTCGAGCCGCGAGGCGATGCCGTCGCGCCGGGCCTGGGCAAAGCGGATGACGTTGGCCGGCACGGCGATGATGTTGTTGCCGATGACGACTTTGTGGACCGTGGTGTCGTCGGTGTACCCGGCCATGGCGATCGAGCGGCCGAACCATTTGCCGCCAAGGCTGATCGCCACCGAAAGCAGCGCCAGCGTCGCGAACGCATAAAACACCCGCTTCATCAGCGTCGAATCGACGACGCTGAGTTGCGGGCCCTCTGTGGCGGTTGCCTGCTTCATCGTGACCCTCGTTTACCGTCCCGTCGGGTGTACCTGAGCGGCACATCTCGGCGCGGCACGGCTCTTGCTTCGCAGCTTTTGCAGGCGACTGTGCGATTTCACGGTAAACGGAGGGTAAAGATGGCCGGTCGAACAAATCATATTCAGTTTTATGGCTGGGCTGACGGCTTGCGGCCTGGTCGGATCGGCGATGGAGCTGGTCGCCGGCCGCAAGCTTGCCTTCATCCAGCCCTATGTGTCGTCGAAGCACATGCTGCGCTCGCTCGCCGCGACGGCTTGCGCCGGGCCGCTGATGTTCGCCAACGAGGCGCTGGACGCTTGGCGCGAGCGTCGCATCTCGGTGCTGGGGCTGATCTCCTGCGGTTGTACTGCGACCATCTGGGCGCTGGCACTGGGCATGGTGGTGATCGCCATTGCGTCCTGGGCGGCTTCGCTTCTAGGGTCTGGCAGCTTGTCGGTGTGAGACGATCTGGAGACAGCAATGCCGATCTATGCGATTGACGGAAAAGCGCCCGCCTTCGAGGACGCCGACAGCAACTGGATCGCGCCCGACGCCACTCTGATCGGCAATATCAGGATCGGCCGCAATGCCGGCTTCTGGTTCGGTGTCGTCGTCCGCTGCGACGACGAGCCGATCGTCATCGGCGCCGACACCAACGTGCAGGAGCACACAATCATGCACACCGACGCCGGCTTTCCGCTGACCGTCGGCCAAGGCTGCACGATCGGCCACCGTGCCCTGCTGCATGGCTGCACCATCGGCGACAACAGCCTGATCGGCATGGGCGCCATCGTGCTGAACGGCGCGAAGATCGGCAACAACTCGCTGGTCGGCGCCGGTGCGCTGGTCACCGAAGGCAAGAAATTTCCCGACAATTCGCTGATCGTCGGCTCGCCCGCGCGCGTCGTCAGGATGCTCGACGAGGCCGCAATCGCCAGGCTGCGCGCCTCGGCCGCGCATTATGTGGCCAACGGCAGGCGGTTCAGGGCGGGGCTGAAGAAGGTCTAGCCGACCCAGAAATGGTGGAGCCGGGCCCAACGATACCGAAAGCATAGCCCCTTCCAAGTCAAACCGGCTGGGCGGTCGGCCGGAACAAGATCTCGTTGATATCGACGTCCTCGGGCTCGTTGATCGCGAAGGCGACCGTGCGGGCAAACGTATCTGGCCCCACGGCGATCTTGCTCACGAAGTCCCTGGTGCCCTGCTGGATATCCTGCTCGCTGATATGCTCGAGCAACTCTGTGCTGACAGCGCCCGGCGAGATCACGGTGGTGCGGATATTGTAGGGTTTGACCTCTTTCCGCAGACCCTCGGACAGCGCACGCACGGCGAACTTGGTGGCGCAATAGACCGCCGCACCCGGGTCGACCACATGGCCGTATACGGACGAGACATTGATGATGTGCCCCGATCGCTGCTCCTTCATGTACGGAAGCGCGGCCGCGATGCCGTAAAGGACGCCCTTGATGTTGACGTCGATCATCCGGTCCCATTCGTCGACCTTGAGCCGTTCGAGCGGGGCCAACGGCATGAGGCCCGCATTGTTGAGCATCACGTCGATGCGGCCGAATTCCCGGACCGCTGTGTTCACCAGGTTCTGGACCTGACCGGCGTCGGTGACGTCCGTAGTGACGGCCTTGGCTTTGAACCCAGCGGCGGTCAGTTCCTGGACAAGTGCGTCGATGCGGTGTGACCGGCGTGCACCCAGGACCACGGAAGCGCCTCGCGCGGCAAGATGGCGTGCCGTCGCTTCACCGAGGCCACTGCTGGCACCGGTGATGACGACGACCTTGTTCTCGATTCCTTCGGACATGCGATTCTCCTAGACATGAATTGAAAGAGTTCAGGTGCGGGGGCCGGCCGAGGCAGCGAGCAAGGCCGAGCCCGTGAGCAGGACGGCCGCGAGAAGGAAGGCGCTCCACCAGCCGGCCGCGTCGAACAGCAGGCCTCCTGCGATAGCGCCGCCCGCGATCGCGAGCTGGATCAGGGCAACCTGCAGTCCGCCGCCGGCCTCCAGGTCTTCAGGGATGAGCGCGGTCATCCAGGTGTTCCACGCCACCGGGATCGGAGTCGCGAACAATCCCCAAAGAACCAGCAGGCCGGCCGTCGCGCCAGCAAACGGTCCAAAGGCAATCAGCAGTAGAGCGAAGACCGCGAGTGCACTCGGCAGCCCGATCAGCACGGCTGTGAGGTGCCGCCGGAGTATGAGGCCGATGATCGACAGTCCCGCCACGCCACCAAGGCCGACGCCCAACAGAGCCATTGAGAGGGTGTTGACCTCGAGGCCCGTCACGCTTTCCAGAAACGGCCGCAGATAGATCGAGAGCGCGTTCTGCCCGATGAAAGCGAGCCCGGTCGCGCCCATGCCGATGGCGAATCTGCGATTCCGCAGCAGGCCGAACATGCTCGACACCGAGGCGGCCTCCATGGGTGGCATCTTCGGGAGAACGGCGAACTGCCACACGAGCGCCGCGAGGCCGATGGGGACAGTCACGAAAAAAGTTCCCCGCCATCCGATCAGCGATCCGAGGAGGCTGCCGACGGGCGCAGCGATCACCAATGCGAAGGCGGTGCCGCCCTGGAGCAAGGCAATGGCCTTGGGCAGGTCGGGTCCCGCGGCCAGGCGGGCCAGAATGGCCGTCGACAGTGACCAGAAACCGCCGATCGCGATGCCGACCAGCGCCCGCCCGGCCAGGAAGACCAGGAAGTTGGGAGCAAGCGCCACCGCCAGGCTCGATGCGGCCAGCACTGCCGTATAGAGCAGAACCACCGTCCGTCGATCGACGTTTCGCAACAGCGAGTTGCCGAAGAGGCTGGTAACCACGGCGAAGAATCCGGATACCGCGATTGCCTGGCCGGCCTGACCCTCGGAGACGGCCAGATCCTGAGCGATCGGGGTGAGCAGGCTCACCGGCAGGAACTCCAGTCCGACCAGAAGGAAGGTCAGCAGCGACAGGCAGACCACCGCAGACCATGGGGTCGTCGTGCTGTCGCCTGCTGCGGCCTCGCCCAGCGCGAGTTCAATGGTCATAAGGCAGTCTCCTGTCCGTTGCCGAACTAGTAGTCGAGCTGGCCAAATGCGACTAGCGGGTATAATTTTGATGTGGTTGTGAATGAGGCTCATCAATGCCACGCGACGAGTTCGCCGAAATGCGCGCGTTCCTGGAGATCACCCGGACGCGGAGCTTTACCCGAGCAGCCGCCAAGCTCGGCGTCACTCCTTCGGCTCTTAGCCACACCATCAAGTCGCTGGAGTCGCGGCTTGGTGTTCGTCTTCTGTCTCGCACCACGCGCGACGTGGCCCCGACGGCGGCCGGTCAACGCCTCAAGGAAGGCATCGAACCGCACTTCGAAGGGATCGCGGCTGAGGTCAGCGCTCTCGGCGTCCTGCGCGACAGGCCGTCCGGCAACATTCGCCTGGTGTGCACCGACGATTCGGTCGACATCGTCTTCCGCGCCCGGCTGCCAAAGTTCCTGAGCGACTTCCCCGATATCAATGTCGAGCTGGTGGTCGACAACGCCTTCACCAACATCGTCGAGCGCCAGTTCGACGCCGGTGTGCGGCTGGGCGAGTCCATTGCCCGGGACATGGTAGCCGTGCGCATCGGAGCCGACGTGACCTACACTGTCGTCGGCTCACCCCATTACTTCGCCCACCGGTCGCCGCCTGAGACACCGCAGGAGCTGACCGACCATAACTGCATCAACTACCGGCTGCCGACGTCAGGATCGGTCTATGCCTGGGAATTGCGGGACGGAGCGCGCGAGTTCAGCGCTCGGGTCGAGGGGCAACTGACGCTTAACAACATGGGGCCGGCGATCCAGGCCGCGCTTGACGGAGTAGGCTTGGCCTATCTGCCGCGCGAACTCGTCCTTCCACACATTGAGAGTGGCCTTCTCCAGGAAGTCCTGACCAAATGGTGCCCGACGTTCCAGGGTTACCACCTGTACTATCCAAGCCGACGCCATCCCTCTCCGGCGTTTTCCGCCTTTGTCGACGCGTTCCGTATCAGGGGCAAGTAACGGCGTTTCGACGGCAAACGGCAGCTCGTATCTCATAAACGATCGTGAGACAGCTTGGATGATAAAGCGCAATTGGAGGCAAAGCGGAGATAACTGTACCGAGATGTGTTCCGCCGGAAATGGTGGAGCCGGCCCGGGGACGGGGCCGGCTCCTTAAACCCGGTCGTTGGGGACGGGGAGGGTGGGGACTCGACCGGGTTTTGCGTCGCGTCCTTAGCGGACGCTGGCGACCGCGTCGGAGCGGCCGTCGTTGATCGTCACCCAGGCGCCGGAATTCCGCTCGGACTGGCGCTTCAGGTAGGTGTAGCCGGTATTGGTCCAGGACAGCACCTTGGGCTGCAGATTGTCGAGGATGAACTCGCCAAGGCTGGTGCGCACGGTCAGCACCGCATGGCCGTCGCCATTGCGCTGGCGCACCACCGTCATCAGCAGATCGCCGGCCGGCACGCCGATGCTCATCAGCTCGCGGCGCTTTTCCAGCGCATAGTCCTCGCAGTCGCCGAAGCCGCTATTGGGAAAGGACCAGACTTCCTCCTTGCCCCACATTTCCATGTCGGTGCGCGGCGCGACCTTGCTGTTGACCGAATTGTTGATCCTGACGATCGTCGCCCACAGCTTGCGGGTGAGCTCGACGGGTGCCCGGCCAGGCGTCCTCTGATTGCATTCCTGCGGAAGCTGCTGGCACAATTCGTAGTGACCGACCGGCTGCGTGGTGCGGCCGCCGGTGTGCATGAAGGCCGGCTCCGCCGCGTTTACAGTCCCCCAGCCGAAAAGCTGCATCGCTATTGCCGCCAGCAACAGCTTGCCCCTCATCCTGTTCATTATTCAGTCTCCCCGTTTGAGGAGACAATGACACGGCTGGATTTATTTGACGCAAAAGCGCGAAGTAGACATTAAGTAAAACGCCCATAGAATAAACATAAAATTTGACGCAATTGAGTATAGAATTGTTTAAGGATTCTAGCCGGGTGCGTTCCCATGCTTCGTCGCGCCGTTCGAACAGCTAGGATGGTAGGACAGAGGGGGCGCGAAGGATCGCAAGCCTCTTCCCGATGGCGCTAAGGCTTCTGCGTCAGCCGCGCGGTGAGCTGAATTCGGTATCGAGCGTTTCCGGCCGCTGGATGACGGCGAACTCGATGGCGACGCCATCTTCGAAATGACGCACTATCTGGCCGCGCATGGTGCCCAGCGTCACCTGGACGCCGATGGCCGGCTTGACGTCGATCTCGATCGCCGCGCCCGACAGCGACAGGTCGATGATGCGGCACTGGTACTGGCGTCCGTCGGCAAGCTGCAGCACGCTCGTCGGGTTGCGCGGTGCGACGCGTTCATGGCGGCGGTCTTCCGGCAGGTCGAGCTCGTGCTTGTTGGCAAGCCAGGTCAGTTGCGCGGCGAGCTTGTCCCTCTTGCGGTCGGACGCGATGACGGTCATCGCAAAGCCATCCTGCAGGGTGCGGGTGATGACGCCTTCGATGCGGCCGATGTGATCGATATAGGCAATGACCTTTTCGCCAGCCAGGCCGGCGCGCTCGGTGCGCAGCGCAACGTTGCCGGGCGACATGTCGACCACCTGGCAGGGATGTTCGGTGCGGTCTTCCAGCATGAAGCGTCCGTAAATTTTCACGCGGACGCGCTGAAAGTTACGCCTTTCAGCTTGGGACGGCGCATGGTCGACCGCCGCTGACCTCATCACTGCCATACCCCATTCGGCATTCCGCGCATGGATGCGGGGAATTTCAGCGGAAAACTACAACAAAGCAGGTTAACAAAGGGGAAAGCCCGGCGCTGTTGCTTTAAGCTTTGGGCATCATTCCTCGCGTCCGCCGTCGAAGACGACCAGGTGACGGATGCGGCGGGCCTGGCCGAGCGCCGAAATCGTCTCGGGCGGGTCGAATTCCGACGGGGCGAGCGAGGGAACCTCTATCGCCGGCCGGTTCTTCAGGAACATCGGCTCCTTGTCGGGATCGACGACACGGATCGAATCGATCAACGCGTCGAGAACCGGGTCGGCACCCAGCCAGAAGGGTTTTTCGACGGCGCTTATCACGCCGAGGCAGCGCGGGCTCTCGACCCCGCCGTCGAGCGGCAGCGCGAGCAGCTCGAACCTGTTGGACCGGCCGTTGCGGCTGAAACCCTCATAGGTGATGAGCATCACCGATTTCAGGTCGAAGACGCCGTCGGTCAGCTTCGAGATCAGCCGCTGGTCCTTCTCGCGCCACAGCGAAGGGAATGAAAACCCCTTGAGTTCGCGACCATAGACCGCGCAAAGCCTGGTGCCGGCCAGCCGGAACACCGCTTCGCCGCGCGTGTCCTTTTCCAGGATGAACGTGTCGGCCAGCAGCGACTTGATATCCGCGGGTTCGACTTCCGAGCGCTTCGGGGCAGGGCGTCCGTCACGCAACCGGTTCCAATAATGGAACAGCGTGATCGATCCGGTCTGGTTCATGCTAATGCTGCTCCGCGCATTCTGTCTTCTGATGTCCCATCGGTGAACAGAAGGGCGCCCTCCGAAGACCTACATGCGTTGCGGAGCAGGATGCGTGCCAGCATCGTTAATACTTGTTCACGGGTCGGGGCGGTTAAGGTTAACAACTGGTTTACGTTGCGCGCCTGCCAGCCCTGTGGCACACCAAAACCACTCCAGAAGCGGTCGTTTTGCGACGATCGGCAGCACTTCAGTCAAGAGTTCAGGGGGAGCAAGGGGGCTCGACCAGCCGTTCAAGGGAAACCTTGGACGGCTTCTTTTTTGATTCGGGCCTGCTGATTCGCCGTTTGTGATTCGGTTGGCCGTGATCTACATGCTCGCGAAGTCCAATCCAGCGACTGAGTGCAAGCCATATGAGCGACCCAGAAAGCCCACCGGAGATCGAGCAGGGCGAGGGCGGGCCTGTCGCCCGCGAGCCGGAGCAGCGCCGCGAGCCGGTGTTCAACCTGCCGCCCGTGGTGCAGGCGGTGATCGGCATCTGCGTCGCGGTTCATCTGATCCGGGTCTATTGGCTGACTGACGACCAGGACTTCGAACTGCTTGTCAGGGCTGCCTTTGTGCCGATCCGCTATTCCGGCCGCTTCGACCTGGATTTCTTTGCGTTTTCAAGCCCTTTCACCTACACCTTCCTGCATGGCGGCTTTGCCCATCTTGCCATCAACATGGTGTGGCTCGCGGCCTTCGGCTCACCGCTGGCGAACCGCTTCGGCGCGCTGCGCTTCAGCCTGTTCTTCGCCGCGACCGGACTGGCGGCGGTGGCATTGTTCTGGGCCATGCATCCGCTTGGCGAGGCGCCGCTGGTCGGCGCGTCCGGCGCGATTTCCGGCATGATGGGCGCGGCGGCACGCTACGGCTTCCGCATCGATCGCTCGTCGGGCAAGGCCGCCTTCACCGGCCAGCCTTTGCCGATGGCGGCAGTGCTGCGCTCGCGCGGCGTCGTCACCTTTCTCGCCATGTGGATGGTGATCAACCTCGCGACCGGCCTCTTCGGCCTGGCGCCCGGCATTGACGGCCAGATCGCCTGGGAAGCCCATATTGGCGGCTTTCTTGCCGGCTTCTTCGGGCTGCGGTTTTTTGATCGGCGAGAGCAGGCACCCCGGCAGGCGGACGAGCCGGAGACCTGAGACCTCCGCACTTGAAAAGCAACCGATCGCGGCGCACCATGTTCATTCCCAGGGAAAGCCGGCCAGGGCAGGAGCCGGCAAGGAAATGCAGAGGAGGACGCCATGACTGTTAAGGCAATTCTCGAGGCAAAAGGCCACGACGTGGTGACGCTCGGGCCGAACGAAAAGCTCAGCGAAGCCATCCGCATGCTTTCCGAACACAGGATCGGCGCGCTGGTCATCACCAACGGCGATCACAAGATCGTCGGCATTCTTTCCGAGCGCGATGTGGTGCGGGTCCTCGCCAAAGAGGGGGCCGCGGCGCTCGACCTCGCCATCCGCTCGGCGATGACGCCCAAGGTGAAGATCTGCAATGAGAACCACACCGTCAACGAGGTCATGGAGATCATGACCAAGGGCCGCTTCCGCCATCTGCCGGTGGAAAAGAACGGGCTGCTCGACGGCATCGTGTCGATCGGCGACGTAGTCAAGCGGCGCATCGAGGATGTCGAGCGCGAGGCCGAGGAGATCAGGGCCTACATCGCCACGGCATGAGGCGACGGCGGCCGGGTTGCCGGCCATTGAATTTTTTCAAGCCGCTATAGCAGTCCATCGCGGCAGGTGCGGGCCTGTGCCGCGTCGGCGCCTGCGGCTTTGCGCTTGTCTCTTTTGGCGGTTTGCACTAGCGAAGTTGCACATCAAAATATGCGTTCTCGCATATCCGCAATTTCAATATGCAGGCCCTTATGAGCATCATCGATACCCGCACGCCCGACGCCAAGCGCCTGGTTCCCGGCGCCACCGGCGACTGGGAGATCATCATTGGCCTCGAGGTCCACGCGCAGGTGACCTCACAGGCAAAGCTGTTTTCCGGCGCCTCGACCATTTTCGGCGCCGCGCCCAATGCCAATGTCAGCCTGGTCGACGCGGCGATGCCCGGCATGCTGCCGGTCATCAACGAGGAATGTGTCAAGCAGGCGATCCGTACCGGGCTGGGCCTGAAGGCTGAGATCAACCACAAATCGGTCTTCGACAGGAAAAACTATTTCTATCCCGACCTGCCGCAGGGCTACCAGATCTCGCAGTTCAAGCAGCCGATCGTCGGCGAGGGCAAGGTGATCGTCTCGGTCGGCCCTGACCGGCAGGGCGAGTTCGAGGACATCGAGGTCGGCATCGAGCGCCTGCACCTTGAGCAGGACGCCGGCAAGTCGATGCACGACCAGCATGCGACGATGTCCTATGTCGATCTCAACCGCTCCGGCGTGGCGCTGATGGAGATCGTCTCCAAGCCGGATATGCGCTCCGCCGATGAAGCCAAGGCCTATGTCACCAAGCTGCGCACTATCGTGCGCTATCTCGGTACGTGCGACGGCAATATGGACGAAGGCTCGCTGCGCGCAGACGTCAACGTCTCGGTGCGCCGGCCCGGCGGCGAATTCGGCACGCGCTGCGAGATCAAGAACGTCAACTCGATCCGTTTCATCGGCCAGGCCATCGACTATGAGGCGCGCCGCCAGATTGCAATCCTCGAGGACGGCGGCAGGATCGAGCAGGAAACGCGGCTGTTCGACCCCAACAAGGGCGAGACGCGCTCGATGCGCTCCAAGGAAGAAGCGCACGACTACCGCTATTTCCCCGATCCCGACCTTCTGCCGCTGGAATTCGACCAGGCCTATGTCGACGCGCTGGCAAAGGACCTGCCGGAACTTCCGGACGCCAAGAAGGCGCGGCTGATCACCTCGCTCGGCCTGTCGACCTACGATGCCTCGATCCTGGTTTCTGAAAAGGCGATTGCCGATTATTTCGAGAAGGTGGCGGCCGGGCGCGACGGCAAGCTCGCCGCCAACTGGGTCATCAACGACCTCCTGGGGGCCTTGAACAAAGCCGGCAAGGATATTGAAAACGCTCCTGTTTCGCCCGACCAGCTTGGCGCGGTCATCGACCTGATCAAGGAAGGCACCATCTCCGGCAAGATCGCCAAGGATCTGTTCGAGATCGTCTGGAACGAGGGCGGTGATCCGCGCCAGCTGGTCGAAAGCCGCGGCATGAAGCAGGTCACCGATACCGGCGCCATCGAAAAGGCGGTGGACGAGGTGATCTCAGCCAACCCGGACAAGGTCGAACAGGCGCGCGCCAAGCCGACCATGGCCGGCTGGTTCGTCGGCCAGGTGATGAAGGCGACCGGCGGCAAGGCCAATCCGCAGGCGGTCAACGAGCTGGTCAAGGCCAGGCTCGGGATCGAGTAGGATGTTCGTTCGCACCGCCAGCGAGCGCGATCTTGCGGCGGTGCGCGCATTGCTGGTCGAGACATGGCATGCCACCTATGATGCAATCTACGGCGCGGCGCGGGTCACCGAAATCACAGATGAATGGCATTCTATCGCCGCGCTCAAAGCACGGCTGACGCGGCCGAACTCGGAGTTCCTGCTCGCCGACGACGGCAAGAGCATCGGCGGCATGGCATTCGCCGCCGCCACCACGGATCCCGGAATCGTCATGCTGAACCAGCTTTACGTGCATCCGGCCTGGCAGAGGCAAGGCATCGGCCAGGCGCTGCTGGACGAGATCGAGGCCAGCTTTCCGGAGGCCCGGACGCTGCGCGTCGAGGTCGAGGAAGCAAACGCTCCGGCCATCGCCTTTTACCGCGCGAGAGGTTTCTTGCCCGCCGGCAACACGGCCGATTGCGGCGGCGCCTCGGGGTTGCCGGCGCTGGTCTTGGAGAAGGCGATCGGCTAGCTCGTTCGCCTGACGCTCAATTGCGTTTCACTGGCAGGTTTGAGCAGCCGGCGGCGAGAAACTCGCACGGCAGGCTGCCGCCGCCGCCCGACGTATGCGGGGGCGTGGCGGCTTCGATCTTTTCGACCTCGTAATATTTCGAAGTGACGCCCCATTTTTTGACGCCCTGGCACGTCGAGCGCACGCCAACCTCGGTCGCCTTCGCCGCAGTCTTGAAATAGGTGGTGATGCGGCAGGATTGGCTGACCGGCAGGGCGTTCGCCGGGCTCGTGACCGGCGGCAGGAAGTTCGGGAAGGCAAGCAGCGAGATTGCCGCAATGATCCGGACGGCGGGCATGGTGTGGGGAAGGTGCAGCATCGTTCGTCTCCATCGATGGCGCCGCTCGCTCGTGGCGCAGCGGTGCGTTTGTTCCCGCAAGATCAGGCCATGATGCCGGCGCTGCCGCATCTGCCGCGCGGGGGAAGGCGGCGGTCTGAACCGCCGCCGTCATCCGCAAGCGGCCGCGTCAGGGCGTTTTCGGCTTGATGAGCGTCTTTATCGGAACGCCTACTTTGGAGGCCGGACCGTGCTGGTTCCACCATCGACTGCCAGCCCGCCGCTGTTGAGATAGCGTACCGTATAGTGCAACTCATAGCCGGGAACTCTGATCCATGTAGGCTTGGGATTGAACTGGTCCGGCGGCCTCGAATACCACTTCGGGATCTGCATGGTCTTGGAACCGGCGCCGAATCCCACAGTCTTGGCCGCAACTGCGAAGGCGCTGTCTCTGGGATCGTTCGGCGGCTGGTCGACATTGCCGATGACGACCAGGGAATCGTATTTTCGCGCGTCGAGCCTGAGTGCGGGAAGGTTCAGCGCAGCCACGTCGCCTTCGCGCATCGTCAGCGCCTTCTGACGGCCGTCCTCATTGGCGTAGACGTTGAGGTTTATGGCCTCGGATTCCGCATAGACGACATTGTTGTGGAAGTCGCGGGCTGGCAGGCGTGTGAGGCTGTCGAAGGTCACTTCAACCGTCGGCTTGGCTATGGCGTCCGTCACTATCAGGTTGCGCCGCGGCACCGTCCAGAAGATGAGATCATCGCCGGTGGCCTGCGTGCCGGCATCGGAGCCGTCTATGGCCGAGCATTTCGAATTTGGAACCGGCGTCGTCACCGGCAGAGGTGCCGAAAACGAGCTGCGTACCTGGGCGTCGATGTAATTGCCGACGTTGAAAACGTCTTCGAGGATGTTGCCGCCCTCGAAGCTCGCCGGGCCGGGTTGCGAGCGGATGATGACCTGGCTGGAATCGGTCTGCCAGCCGCTGCAGAAGACGTTGACGTCTATGGGAATGCCGATGTGGCGGTCGGAGGTCACCGGGATCGAGACTTTGATGGTCAGGATGTAAGGAACCTTGACGAACCAGCTGTTCGGCTGGTTCAGCATCTGCGTCGCAAAACGCGACGGCCGCCATTGCTTCAGCGATTCGATCGATGCGCGTGACGATCGTCCCTGGGCGGCCAGCTGTGCGTTGGTGGCGTCGACCTTGGCTTGCGCCAGGTTGCGGACGGTGTTGGTGATCAGGAACACGCCGAGTTCAGCTTTGCAGGGCCTGTTCGATTGTGTGGGGTTGCATGGGGCAAGTGCCGCACTGGGAACCGGCGGCCCCGAAGGCGGCGGCTGGGCGGCTGCGGTGGCCGCCATCAGGCAGAAGAACAGCATCGTGCAGGTTTTCAACATGGTATCCTCGCTCTGTCGTTGGAAACCACCCTCCGGCTAGACAGCAGCATTTCTTCGATGGCGGTTCATCGCCCGCACGGGGGATGAACCGTGAAACATCGGGCGGGCCTAGCGAGTCAAGCCGCCGTCCTTTCCGATTGGATGGCTATTGCTTCACGGCGCCTTTGGTTGTCGCCTTCGGTGCGACGACCTTCGGCTTGGGGGTTTTCGGACCGGGGTCGACTACCAATGCGGCCGTGCAGGAGCATTTGCCCGAACCGCAGTTCAGGTCGCCCTTGCACATTTTGGAATGCCGCATGTCGGTGCAGTCGGCGGTCCCTGAGCAGGAGCAACTGCCTTGCCCGATCGTTCCGGACTGACATTTGAAGCTCCATGCCGGATCGGCGGCAAGGCCGGCCACAGCGAGCGATAAGACGAAAAGCGTCGTCGAGATAAGCTTGCGCATGAATACCTCCCGGTTCTATCGAGCGATGGAACCACGAAGCAGCAACGCCTTCATCTCCCGTGCGGGGGACGAACTCGCGTACCGGTGACGATCGTCAATGCTGTCCCTTCAGCACGACGAGATAACCGCGTTCGACGCGGAGCCGGAACGCGATTTGCCCTGCAGTGCCCGGATCCTTGGAAACCTTGTCGATGACATAGCCGCTGGGATGCGAGCCAAGCCATTCTTCCGGTTTGTCGGTGGTTTCGAATGGCTTTTGCAGCCGGGCCAGGAAGCCGACTTCGCCTTGATAGTCGAAAGCCACGGCCCAGTCCGCATCCTTTCGCTCGTCGATGAAGTTAGCGAGCGGCGTCAGGTCATAGCGTTTGAACGCGGTTGCCGATGCCACCGCGTGGCCGATGCCGAAAATGACAAGCATGACAATGGCCGAGCTCTTCAGCCTGGCGAGCGGGATCTCCGCCATGAAATAGCCGAACAGGATGACCACGAACGGCAACATCGGCACGACGTAGTGGGGCTGTTTGCCGGATATCGCGCTGAACACCAGAAACACGGCAACGAACGAGAACGATAGCAGGCGCAAGGCGCGCAGGTCCGGCGACTTCGTCTCGATCAGGCTGCGTATCCGCGTGCGCAGCTTCAACCGCCAGACCTCGGGTATGAAGATCCACGGTATGAACATGACCGGCAGCAGCAGCAGATAGAAATAGAATGGCCGGCCGTGCGAATTGCGCAAATTGCCGGTGACACGCCCCGCCGACTGGTTCCAGACGAGATCATAGACGAAATTGCCTTTTGTCAGGATGGTCGCCGGCACCAGCCAGATCGCCACCGGAATCAGCGCGGCGAGCACTGCCAGGCCCACTCCAGCGAGGAAGTTCGGTGTCGCCAGTCCCGCCCGCCGGTCGCGCCAGAACGGGTAAAACAGGATGGGCGCGCCGATATGGATCAGCACCACCGGGCCTTTCGTCAGCACGCCCATGCCGATGAACAGCCCGGCCAGAACGGCCTGCCAGCGGTTGCCGCTGCGGCCAAAGGCAATCAGCGACAACAGCGCGGCAAGCACAAAGACCGTCAGCAACAAGTCGAACAGGATCAGCGTCGAATAGATGACGAACACGCTGCTTCCGGCGACCAGCCAGGGGATGCGCCGGGCGATGTCGTCGCGGCCCGGAAATAGGGTCTTTGCCAACGCCGTCGTCAGCCAGATGACGAGCGAGGAGGCGGCGAAGATGACCAGCATCGCCGCCGGCCGGCTGGCGCCGAAAACGGTCCAGACAAGGTCGATAAGCCAAAACAGCAGCGGCGGCTTCTGCAGATAGGGCGCGAAATTCATCGTCGGGACGAAGATCTGTCCGCTCAGATACATTTCCCAGGTGACGCTGAGATATCGCGTTTCGTCGACGGGCAGCAGTGGCCGGAAAGCGACCGCGATTGCGATCAGCCCAAGCAGAAAGAGGTAGGGGAGCAGCCGCTCGGTAGATGTCGGTGTCAAAGATTGAGATCCGCGCCAGAAACCATTTTCATTCCAGCCGAGCGTAGTGCCGCGTTTCTGGACCGCGAACGACCGCACCATGATTTTGGCCGAATTGCAACGATGCCGGGTTCGTTTCGCAGATTTTGCGGACGATGGTCTCAAGGGCTTGGAAAAAACTTGCCGGCCGAGTCTTTTGGACCGCTGCCGGTCCGGGGAACCCAGCGCAAAATCAACTGGAGCGCAAGGGCGGCGACAATTCGCGCATCAAGAGTTCGAGCTCGCGTTGATCGCCGGTACCTGTCTTGTCGAAGATCGTCGCCAGCTGCGACTTGACGGTGCCGTCGGAGACGCCGCCGGCGGCGGCGATTTCCTTTCGCGTCAGGCCGGCGGCAACGTGACCGGCGACGCGCCTTTCTGCCGCGGTCAGTCCGAACAGCGCCGCAATGGCGTCAAGCGCCGGGATTGGTGCCGAACCGGCCGCCGCGATGAAGATCGCTGCGGCGGCGCGCTGCGCGATGCGCGCCGAGATTTCACGCCGCGCCAGCGGCATCACATGGGCCACCGCCGGAACGGCCGTCTTGGCCAGGGGAATATTGATGCCGCAAGGTCCGAGCGCGAATTCGTCGCGCGTGCCGAGCTGGACGGCGCGGCCGATCGCGGCATTGGCATTGGCGTAGGTGAAGGAAAGCTGGCCGCGCACGCAAGCGACCGAAATGTTTTCGGCGAGCAACGCTTCGGCTGACGGATTGGCGAAGATGATGGTCATGTCTTCGGCGACGATCAGCACCGGATGGTCGAGGCTTTCGATGATGGAGCGAAAGATTTCGGCCTTGCGCCGCTCGGCCTCGAACAGGTCGCCGATGGTCACCGCGCGCCGCACATGCGGGGCCAGCAGGCCGACAAGATCGAGATCCTCGCGGGAAATCTGGCGCCTGTCCTTGTCGGTGACCACCATCAACGTGCCGATCCGGGTCGGCCGCTTCATCAACGCCACCCAGAAGAAATCGTCCAGCCGGTTGGGTTGTACCCATTCGCGCACGATGCGGCTTTCGAGCCATCTCTGTCGCGTATCCGGGCCTTGCAGGGCGTAGATCGAATCGACGGTGAACGGCACGTCGATCTCCATCTTGGGAACCGCCGCATAGAACGGCACTTGCGAGCCATAGTCATGCTTCAACGGCTCAAGAACTGCGGGATCGCCGCAGGACACCGAAAACCGCGCGGAGCTGCTGATCGTGTCGATGACGGCGAGCATGGCAAGCTGGCCTTCCGCCAGGTTGCAGATGGCCTCGAGTGTCGCCTGCCAGCGGTCGACGTCGGCAATCGAATCGTAGATCGCCTCAACGACCTGCGGCAATGCGCGACCGGCCGTGCCCGCCAGCGATGACATGAGCCCCTCTCATTTGCCGTCCTTGAGGCAACGAAGCTTCAACTCTTAGAATAACGCTGCGTAAGGTTGCCAACAACCCATTTCATCTGCTTCGGGCGGCCATGGCCATGGGCATGCGGAGGATGAGCGTGAGGTTACCGATATTCGCAAGCCAAGCCGACAAGATCCCTTTTGAAGGATTGAAGAGGCAGAATGGCATCCTCGGCTCCCTCATAGATCTCTTCGAGATTTCTCCACATAGACTCGACGACAACCTGAATTGCCCGACTACGCAGCGGCTTGATCACATCTACAATCGACTTCATGTGAGCCGATCGCATTTGAAGGTATTGATATGTCATCGACATTTCGGGACCGAAAAGTTTTCGGCAGTCGAAAACCGCTTCGCTATCGATGAGCTTCGCGAACATCTCGACCGTTTCAACTGCTTCATTCGCAATAGCCGGTTTGGGAAAGGCGTTACGTTTCTGCTTTTCGTAGTTGGCTACGAACAGAGTTGCACACCCAATAACGGCTTCAATTACTTGAACAAATTGAGCTGCTCGGCGAACAGCTGCGCCGTCAGCGCGAAGGGTGAGCGCAACCAAATCGTCATGTCGTTGTTGTTGACGCTCGTCGCTGCGCCTCATTTCGAAGACGGTCCATCCGGCAGCAATGATCGCCAGAATGCCCGCGATCATCGTCTGATATCGGTAAAGCCAAAATTCGGATGTCGTCGAATCGGTCAGCGCAACGCCGATAAAAATGCCGGCGAGAACGGCCGTCACCGCCTGCATCGCATTCAATCTGTCGTCGGTTGTCAAAGCCCCGTCCCTCCCGTCGCGCTCATACCTGTTAGGGTGTCACCGCGGGTTTGTCATTCTCAGCACGTCGGGCAAACTAGGCGGGTCGATTGTATCTCCACCGTGCCCCGGCGTTCGACGGAACAGGGCTTCGAGGATAAGTGGTCTCTCGCCCTTGGTATCTTTGTCCCTTTCGACGAGGTGCAGGTAAGTTTCCAGCATCGTATTGCGCTGTCGCGCGTCATCCATCAGCAGGAGCGATCTGGTGTTAAATCTGACTACGATGCG
Source organism: Mesorhizobium sp. M0751 (assembly GCF_040320265.1). Lineage (NCBI taxonomy): Bacteria > Pseudomonadati > Pseudomonadota > Alphaproteobacteria > Hyphomicrobiales > Phyllobacteriaceae > Mesorhizobium > Mesorhizobium sp. M0751. The sequence goes on along the minus strand of NZ_JAMYPH010000020.1, from coordinate 90,632 downwards.
AATAAGCCACAAATACATCGCGATCGGCACTGTCACCAGGAACAGCCGCGAAATAGCGGAAATCACCGCTACCGTATCACTTGCCCCCACAGGTATGTCTTTGAATATGCCGACACTGACTTGGTGGAAGAAGTCGATGATCGCCTGATATTGCGAAATCGCAAAGGCAGGCACACCAATCAACAGTACGATCAGAATAAGCCAGGAAATCGAATAGGCTTCCTGCGCCTTCGCTGCGCTACCTGTCCAGAGTTTTCGGGCGTCTTGCAATTGGAGTTCTTCGCGGATCGAAGCCTTGAAAGCATCGAGCGCTTTGTGCGGCTCACCAATGTTGTCATAAAAATTTTGAAGCCTGGATGCCATGTCAGCGAGCTTCTTCTCACTTCCGATAAGCGACCGGCTCATGGCCTGTTGCTGAAAGGAGGCTTCGGTTATCCACTGATCAATATCCCGCCGCTTCGTTTCGAAATAGGCGCCGAGAACATCGTCGATCATCCGAAGTGTCTGATTGGGCTCGCGCTTGGCTGGAACCGGCTCCGCAAAATAGGCCAGCGCCTTTTCCCGCATGGGGCTACCATCGGCGGCGAGCAAAGCGGGCGTGTCTTCAACATAGAGCTTTTGCAGCTTGCTCAATGTGTCGATAGGTGTATCTCGCGCTTCGGCGCCATCTTCGTCTGCCATCGTCTCCGCCCTCCCAATATTCCGGATCATGAAGACTGGCTACGCCATTGGCAACGGCCGGTTTGGCCGAATGGTGCCGCATGCTGACCTACGGCTCAGTCTGCTCCGGCATCGAGGCGGCATCCGTCTCGAGGCGTTTCCGTCCGCCGTGCTGGCGCATCACTACGATTCGAACCTGCTGGGCGAGCCGCTTTCCAAGACCGGAGTGCCAAACTATGGGGATTTCATCACCATTCGATCTCTTTCCCGCCACCCATTTGCTCCTCGGTTGCGGCAAGACGCTTGCCTTCGCAATGCCGTGACGCCATAAGCAGGAACAGGCGCCGCAGCCGCCGCGAGGACTTGCTTCAAGGACTTGCCACGAGGATTTGGATGAAAACTTTCCTTCTGCAGTTTTTCACCTGGTGGAATAGCCAGACATTGGGAACGCGCTTCCACACCTGGCGGCACGGCAAGAAGGTCGGGCAGGACGAGGTCGGCAACGTCTACTATGAGGGCGGCGTCGATTCGGAAGGCCGCACCCGCCGCTGGGTCATCTACCGCGACTATTCGGAAGCCTCGGCGATTCCGCCCGGCTGGCATGGCTGGATCCATCACCGTGTCGACGTTGCGCCGCCAAGCGAAGACTACAAGCCACGCGACTGGCAAAAGCCGCATGTGCCGAACCTCACCGGCAGCCCTGCAGCCTATCGCCCGAAGGGCTCGGTGCTAACCAACCAGCATCGTCCGCAGGTGACGGGCGACTACGACGCCTGGACGCCTGGTTCGTGATCGATCGCTGCGACACGCGCGGTCTCCACTTGCGCGGTCCCCACGGGGCGGTCCTTTGTCGCCACAATTGCTGTTTAGCTGTTTGCTGATCCGACAGCAGCAACTAGCCTTGGCGTTAAGAGAATCACCCGGGCGCAAACCACCGGACCTTGCATGAGCATGTTCAGCCGATTTTTGACGGGCGGATTAACCGCGGTCGTTCTCGCTTCTATGGTGGCGCTTGCTGCTGCGCAGGAGTTGGCGCCGCCTGCGCCGGACGCCTCGGTGGCGCCTGCAGCACCCGCAGTATCCGAGCGCATCACCAATCCCGTCGCTGAATTCGCCGGCATCGACAAGATCACCGGCCGTATCATCACCTTCGATGTCTATATCGACGAGACGGTGCAGTTCGGCGCTTTGCAGGTAACGCCGCGCATCTGCTATTCACGGCCCGAAAACGAAGAGCCGAAGACGGATTCGTTCGTCGAGGTCGACGAGATCACGCTCGACCGGAAAATACGCCGTATCTTCACCGGCTGGATGTTTGCTGAAAGCCCCGGGATCAACGCCGTCGAGCATGCCGTCTATGATATCTGGCTGAAGGGCTGCAAGCAGAAGTCCGACGTGCCAGCACCCGCCGCCCCCAAAACCAACTAGAATCTGTCAGCGTGCGGCGGATACCGCGTCTTGCGGAACCGCCGTGTTGCCCGAGCGTTGGTGCCACTCTACGGAGGAGGTTGCCATGATGACGGCCAACAAGAACGAACTTCTCGACATCGAAAGGGGATTCTGGAGCGGCGGCGCCGACTATTTCAAGGCCAATGCCGATAGCGAATGCCTGGTGGCCTTCCCGCAGATGGCGCGGGTGATGAGCAATGCCGATCTGGCCGCAACTGCCACGGACCCGAACCGCTGGCGCGATCTCGACATCGACCTCAAGGGCATCATCGAGCCGGGCAGCGACATCGTCATGCTGACCTACGAGGCGCGTGCGACCCGGCAAGATGGCGAAGCCTATGCGGCGCTGGTCAGCACCGGCTATGTCCACCGCGTCAATGGCTGGAAAATGATGTTTCACGCACAGACGCCGCTGGCGACGGCAGCAAAAGGCTGACCGGCCGATAGAGCAATTCCAGGAAAGTGTGAACGGGTTCCGTCCGGAATTGCGTTTCTGTGAAACGATGAACCATTCCAGGTTATGGAAAAAACACGGCCTCGCCCTTCAGCGCCTCGGCCAGCATCTTCTCGTATTTGCCGCGCGGCACGTCGATCGCGCCGAAGCGTTTGAGATGCTCGGTGGTGAACTGCGTATCGAGCAGTGCAAAACCGCGCGCCTTCAGGCGTTCGACGAGGTGAACCAGGCAGGCCTTTGACGCGTCGGTCTCCCTGGCGAACATGCTCTCGCCGAAAAACACGCGGCCGAGCGATACGCCGTAGAGCCCCCCGACCAACCGGTCGTCGTGCCAGGCCTCGACCGAATGGCAATGGCCCATCCGATGCAGCTCGATATAGGCTTCGCGGATCGGCGCGTTGATCCAGGTCGACCGACGTTCCTCGCGCCTTTCGGCACAGGCCTCGATCGTCGCCTCGAAGTCGAAATCGATGCGGAACTCGAACAGGTTCTTGCGGATCGTCTTTCTCAGGCTTTTCGGTATGTGGAACCCGTCGAGCGGAATGATGCCGCGCGTCTCCGGCCGCACCCAGAATACTTCGGGGTCATTGGCGCTTTCGGCCATCGGGAAGACGCCGGAGGCATAGGCTTTGAGCAAAAGATCGGTCGGGATGCGATAACCGGGTGCGTAGGGACGGGTCATCGCTTCGCCCCTGTATCACTCGCCTTCGGCCAGGTATTTTTCCAGCCAGTGGATGTCGTAGTCGCCATTGGCGATGTCGGCGTTGCCGACGAGGTCGCGAAACAGCGGCAGCGTCGTCTTGATGCCGTCGACAACGAACTCGTCGAGCGCGCGCCGCAGCCGCATCATGCATTCGACTCGGTTGCGGCCGTGCACGATCAGCTTGCCGATCAGGCTGTCGTAGTAGGGCGGGATCTTGTAGCCGGAATAGACGCCGGAATCGACGCGGATGCCGAGGCCGCCCGGCGTGTGGAAGTGGGTGATGGTGCCCGGCGACGGGGTGAAGGTGCGCGGATCTTCGGCGTTGATACGGCATTCGATGGCATGGCCATGGAAGCGGATATCTTCCTGGCGCACCGAAAGCCCGCCGCCCGAGGCGACCCGGATCTGCTCGTGCACGAGATCGATGCCGGTGATCGCCTCGGTGACCGGATGTTCGACCTGCAGGCGCGTGTTCATCTCGATGAAATAGAACTGGCCGTCCTCATAGAGGAATTCGATCGTGCCGGCGCCGGAATAGCCGAGATCGGCGATCGCCCTGGCGCAGACGCCGCCAATATGCGCGCGCTCCTCGGCATTGAGCGCCGGCGAGGGCGCTTCTTCCCAGACTTTCTGGTGGCGGCGCTGCAGCGAGCAGTCGCGCTCGCCGAAATGCACGCCGCGCCCGGCGCCGTCGCCGAACACCTGCACTTCGATATGGCGCGGCTTCTGCAGATATTTCTCGATATAGACGGCGTCGTCGCCGAAGGCCGCACCCGCCTCCGAGCGTGCCGTCTGCAGCGCCACCTCGAGGTCGGCCTCGCTACGCGCCACTTTCATGCCGCGCCCGCCGCCGCCGGCCGACGCCTTGATGATCACGGGGTAGCCGATCGCGGCGGCAATGCGCTTGGCTTCCTTGTCCTCGGTGACCGCGCCGTCGGAGCCAGGCACCACGGGGATGCCGAGGCGTTTTGCGGTACGCTTGGCCTCGATCTTGTCGCCCATGATGCGGATATGGTCGCCGGTCGGGCCGATGAAGGTGATGTTGTGCGCGGCGAGGATGTCGGCGAACTTGGCGTTCTCCGACAGAAAGCCGTAGCCGGGATGCACCGCGTCGGCGCCGGTGATCTCGCAGGCGGCGACGATCTGGTGGATGTTGAGATAGCTGTCGCGCGACGGCGGCGGGCCGATGCAGACGCTCTCGTCGGCGAGACGCACATGCATAGCGTCGGCGTCGGCGGTCGAATGCACCACCACCGTCTGGATGCCGAGCTCCTTGCAGGCGCGCAGCACCCTGAGGGCGATTTCGCCGCGGTTGGCGATGAGGATTTTCTGGAACATCTTTCGCCTGTTCCCGGCTCTACTCGATCACGACGAGCGGCATGCCATATTCGACCGGCTGTGCATCTTCAAACAGGATCGCCGTCACCGTGCCGGCGCGCGGCGAGGGGATCTGGTTCATCGTCTTCATTGCTTCAATGATCAGCAGCGTCTGGCCTTCCTTGACCTTCTGGCCGATTTCGATGAACGGCCTGGCGTCGGGCGACGCTGCCAGATAGGCGGTGCCGACCATTGGCGAAGCGACGGCGTTCTTCGACACGTCGGGCGTCGCCGGCGCGGCCGCTGCCGCGGGCTGCGCGGCTGCCGGCGCATAGGCCGGCTGAGCTGCGGCGACCGCATGAACGGCCGGCGCCTGCCGCGAGACGCGCACCTTCAGATCGCCCAGCTCGACCTCGATCTCGGTCAGGTTGGTGTCGTTCAGTATGCCCGCCAGGTCGCGGATCAGCTGCTGGTCAACACCGTTCTTCTTTATCGACATTTTCGAGCCTTCTGTTTGTTGGCCGGTCATAGGCGTGCAGCCAGCGCCTGCAGCGCCAGCGTGTAGCCGAGCGGCCCGAACCCGCAGATCATGCCGACGGCGACCGGCGCGACCATGGAAACGTGGCGGAATGGTTCCCGCGCGTGGATGTTGGAGAGATGCACCTCAGCGACCGGCAGCGGCGCGACAGCGCGGATGGCATCGTGAATGGCGATCGAGGTATGGCCGTAGGCGCCCGGATTGATGACGATTGCGGCGGCCTTGTCGGCGGCCTCCTGGATCCAGTCGACGAGGTCGCCCTCATGGTTCGACTGGCGGAAATCGATCTTCAGCCCCAGTGCAGCACCTGCCTGCTTGCAGTCGTCGGCGATCGCGGCAAGCGTCTTACCGCCATAGATGCCTGGCTCGCGCTTGCCGAGCGCGTTGAGATTGGGGCCGTTCAGGACGAAAACCGTTTTCAAAAAATGCCGACCTTTCCCGGCGCGGCTCAGCCGGCGCGCCGGACCCTCTATAATGGGCATAGACGCTGGCGAAAAGAGCGCAAGTGCGTTCTTTCGCCGTCCACAACAGCCGGAAAACGGTCCGTGCCGGAAACCCGCAGCCTAATCGAAACCCGAACGCTGATCAGAGCGCGGCCTTCGCCGCCTCGATCTTTTCGGCCAGCACTTCCTCGCCAAGCGCGCCGAACACCACCTCGTTGCCGACCACATAGGACGGCGTTCCGGTGATGGCGAGCTTGGTGGCGAGATCATAGGTCTTGGAGAAGGCCTCAGAGATGCTCGGGTCCTTCATCTTTTCGCGCAGCGCCGCCTCGTCGGCGCCGAGCGACAGCGCCACCTTGATTGCCGCCGCCTCGGTGGCGCGCCCCTGGCCGCCGAGCAGCGCGTTGTGGAACTCGCCGTATTTCTCCGGCTTCATCAAATGGAAGGCCATCGAGACGACGCTCGCCTTCTGCGAATCCGGGCCGAGGATCGGAAACTCCTTGAGCACGAAACGCAGGTCCGGATCGGCCTTGGTCAGCGCGCGCATGTCGTCGATGGCGCGTTTGCAGTAGCCGCAATTGTAATCGTAGAACTCGACGATGGTGACCTTGCCGTTCGGATTACCGACAACACCGTCGAAGGAGGAATTGAAGATCTGGTCCTTGGCGTCTTTGATGACACCGAGACTGGCGACGCGCTGTTCCTCCTTCTGCTTGGCCTCGAGTGCCTGCTGGGCCTCCAGAAGCACTTCCGGGTTCTTCAGCAGATAGTCGCGGACGATGCCTTCGACTTCGGTTCGGTCGAGCTTGGTTTCCGAGGATGCCATCTGGACAAGCTGCGCCGTGCCGGCCTTCGCCGTCTGCGGATTGCCGGCGACGAAGCCGAACGCCAGCATGGCGAGGGCCGCTGCCACTCCTGTAGTGCCCAGCAGAATTGCCTTGGTCATGATCCTCGATCCTCTTGCCTGTGTTCGGGTCCGCTCGGTTTGGCTGTGTCGCAGCGTGCGTCCGAAAGGTTCACTTCTTCTTACCTGATGGTGCGTAGTTTATTATGTCCTGCGCGCGAAGCCAGCCCGGCTCGCCCCGCTTCATGGTCTGCTGCGCCCGCATGGCGAAGATTTTCGCATTCTTGTAGTCGCCGGAATAGAAATGCCCTTCGGCGGTTGCAAGCTCGGCGGCCGGGATGTTGCCGAGTTCCCCGTAGGCCTGTGCCAGATAGCGGTATCCGTCGGCGTTTTCGCGATCCCGTCCGAGGCCGGTGTTGATCTGCGTCACCGCCTTCTTCAGTGAATCCTGCGTGCCGATGGCCATCAGCGCTTGGCCGTAAGAGACCGGCAGCAGCCCGGATCGCGCCGGATCGAGGCTGACCGACTTGGCATAGGCGTCAGCAGCATCCTTCGGCCTGTTCGCCTTCATCAGGATGTCGCCGCGCAATTCCTGGAAATAGGGATTTTTCGGCTGTTCCTTGATCAACGCGTTGGTTTTGGTGAGCGCCGAGGCCAGATTGCCGAAAAGATAGGTCATCTGCGCGTCGCCATAGCGCGAGGCGAGGCTGCCGGGGTTCTTGCGCATCAATCGCGACGCCGCGGCCTGGCCCTGCATATAGGCGGCGATCTTGATGCGCATCATATCGTGGCGCTGCTGCAGTGCCGGCGGGTCGACCTTGTCGACGTAAGGGCTCTGCTTCACCAGCACTTCGAGATTGGCGATACGCTCCTGCGGCATCGGATGGCTGATCCTGTAGGGATCGACTTGCGCGCCCGAGAGCGACAATGCGTTCTGGAAGCGGCCAAACGTCTTCAACATGCCCATGCCGGACTGGCCGGTTGCATTGAGATAGGTGATCGCCGAGCGGTCGGCAGTCATCTCCTCAGTGCGCTGATAGGCGAGGATGCTGCGTTGCGCCATCTCGCCGCCGCCGGCCACAACGCCCATGCCGGCCCCGGCGAGGCCGCGGCTGTTGCTGGTGGCGCCGGCCACCATGGCGCCGGCGCCAAGCAGCGTCGCCAGGATCGCCATCGTCTTGGCGCGCTCGAGCTGTTCGCGCAACTTTTGCTGGTGTCCGCCGGCGATATGGCCGGCCTCGTGGGCGATGACGCCGATGATCTCGTTGGGCGTTTCGGCCGTCATCAGCGCGCCGGTGTTGATGAACAGGCGACGGCCGGCAACGAAGGCGTTGAAGCTCTGGTCGTTGACCAGCACGATGTTGATGGCGTCGCCCGACAAGCCCGCCGCCTTGAAGATCGGCCGCGCGTAATCGCGTACCAGCGCCTCGATCTCGGCATCGCGCACCACCGGCACATTCTGCGCAAACGCGTTGACCGAGCCGGCCATGGCGACCACCGCGGCAAGCGAAAGCGTCGCGAGGGCGCGCGCTGTCCTGGCGATCGTCGATCTGGGTCGGCTCAACATGGCAGGTCCACTGGTAGACGAGTAGGCGAAGGATGAAAAGTCGGCAGCCTAAACTTACCGAACTTGTGATCCCCACACCAATCGGGCATTTGTGCGGCGCGGCCAGCATGGCCGGCACGTGCGGACAAGTGTGGTGGATTGAAAAATGGTAGTTTCGCTTTCGCGCCGCGGCGCGGTCGAACCGTTCCACGCCATGGACATCCTGGCCGAGGCGAATCGGCTGAAAGCCAAGGGCCTGCCGGTCGTTTCCATGGCCGTCGGCCAGCCTTCCGATCCGGCGCCAGCCGGGGTTCGCGAAGCAGCGGCCAATGCCCTGAAAGCAGGCCGCATCGGCTATACCGACGCGCTGGGCCTCGCCGGCCTGCGCGGGGCGATCGCGGCGCATTATGGCGAGCATTACGGGCTTGACGTTTCGCCCGAGCGGATAGCTGTCACCACCGGATCGTCGGCTGCCTTCAACCTCGCTTTCCTGGCAATGTTCGATCCAGGCGACCGCGTCGCCATCGCTGCGCCCGGCTATCCTGCCTATCGCAACATCATGGCCGCGCTTGGCATCGACATCGCCGAGATCGAGCTCGACGGCGCTGCCTATCTCCATGCCGAGCACCTGCAAGCCGCGCAGCGCGAAAAGCCGCTGAAGGGCGTGCTGTTCGCCAGCCCGGCCAACCCGACCGGCGCGGTCATTCCCGCCGGCGATCTCGAGGCGCTGGTCAAGACGGCGCAAGAGCTCGGCATCGCGGTGATCTCAGACGAAATCTATCACCGGCTGGCCTATGCGGCACCCGACACGACCGCGCTTTCTTTCGGCGCGGATGTGACGGTGATCAATTCCTTCTCGAAATATTATTGCATGACCGGCTGGCGCATCGGCTGGATGGTGCTGCCGCAGGAACTGGTGCGGCCAGTCGAGCGCATCGCCCAGAGCCTCTACATCTCGCCGCCCGAGCTGTCCCAGATTGCCGCGATCGAGGCGTTCAAGGCGACGCCAGAGCTGGAAGCGGTGAAGGCGCGCTATGCCTGGAACCGCGAGCTCCTGATGCACCGCCTGCCGGAGCTCGGCTTTGCTTTGGCCGCGCCCATGGACGGCGCGTTCTACGCCTTCTGCGACGTCACCAGGCACACCAATGACAGCATGGCGTTTGCGCGCCGGATGCTGGCCGAGGCGCACGTGGCGGCGACGCCCGGCCGCGATTTCGATCCGCTGCAGGGCCATCGCACGATGCGCTTTTCCTATGCCGGCAGCCACGACGACATGGTCGAGGCGATGGCGCGCATCGAACGCTGGCTGAAGTAGCGGGGGCGACGATGCCGGAGTTTGATCAGGCGCCGCAACTTGGACAGGCGCCCCAACTCGAATATGCGTTGCGCGAGGTCGCTGCCGAAATGGCGGAGCGTACCGATCGCGGCGACGTCGCCAGCTATATTCCCCAGCTCGGCAAGATCGATCCGAACAAATTCGGCATTGCCGCGGTGACCAATGACGGCCGCGTGCTGACCGCGGGCGATGCCGACGAGGCGTTTTCGATCCAGAGCATCTCAAAGGTGTTCACGCTGACGCTGGCGCTCGGCAATGTCGGCGACGCGCTGTGGCAGCGGGTCGGGCGCGAACCTTCGGGCAATCCGTTCAACTCGATCGTCCAGCTCGAGCACGAGAACGGCATTCCGCGCAATCCATTCATCAATGCCGGCGCCATCGTGGTCTCAGATATCCTGCTTGCCGGCCATCAGCCGCGCGAGGCGATCGGCGAGATCCTGCGCTTCATCCAGTTCCTGGCCGATGACGACACGATCATCATCGACCGCGAGGTCGCCGCGTCCGAACGCGCCACCGGCTTTCGCAATTTCGCGCTTGCCAATTACATGAAATCGTTCGGCAATCTCCACCATGCGCCGGAACTGGCGCTGGGCGTCTATTTCCACCATTGCGCTATCGCCATGAGCTGCCGGCAACTGGCGCTGGCCGGCCGCTTCCTCGCCAATGGCGGCAAGAACCCGGCGACCGGGCATTCCGTCGTGTCGGCCGAGCGCGCCCGCCGCATCGGTGCGATGATGCTGACCTGCGGCCACTATGACGGCTCGGGCGACTTCGCTTTCCGCGTCGGTATCCCCGGCAAGAGCGGCGTTGGCGGCGGCATATTGGGGATCGTGCCGGGCGTCGCCTCGCTTGCCGTCTGGTCGCCCGGCCTCAATGCCAACGGCAATTCCAGGCTGGGCTCGATCGCGCTGGAAAAACTGGCGAAGACGATGAACTGGTCGATCTTCGCGCCATAGCGCCTGTCGCCTGGAATTCGGACAAAAAATCCCGCGCAGCCGATCGGCAACGCGGGATTTTTTTAATCAGAAAGTCTGGCTAATGCACGGAAAGGCTTAGAAAAAGCCCTTCCGTTGCCACCAGCCGGCACGCTTTGGCTTGTCCTCGGCCTTTGCTTCCTCGGTCTTTGCCTCTTCGGGCACGATCGAGGAGACGACCGGCACGACCGGAGCATCCACCGGTGCGGGCTTGCGCCGCGACGGCCGGACCTTCGGCGTTTCCTCGGCAGCCGCCACTTCGGTCTCCTGCGGAACCGGCGCGGCGGTCTCGCCGGAAGCCACCGACGCCGCCTCGGCAGCCGATGTCTCGGCACCCGCAATCTCGGCAACTGCTTCCGCCGCAACCTTCTTCGGCTTGGCGGCGCGGCGCGGCTTCTTCGGTTTTTCGGCGCTCGGCATGTCGTCGTTCGCCGGAGCAAGCACCGCAAGCTCTTCGGCCGGCGGCGCACCTTCCGGCTCGCCGGTTACGGGCTCTGCTTCCGACACGGCACCTTCCGTCATGGCGGCTGGCTCGCCGGCGCCGGCTTCCAAGCCATCCTCGCCGTCCTCGCGGCGATTGCGCTTGCCGCCGCGCTTGCCGCGCCGGCGCTTCTTGCCGTGACCGTCGTCCGCCGCTTCCGCCGTTTCGGCAACACCGGCCGGCGCTTCACGTTCCGCTTCGGCGGGTTGGTCGCCCGCGGCTACGAAGGCGTCGTCCGTCGGCGCCGAAACGGAAGCACCTTCAACGGCAGCGCCATGCTCGCGGTCCGCGTGTTCGCGATCGCCATGTTCGCGTTCCCCGTGTTCACGATCCTTGCCGCCGCGCCGTCTGCGGCGCTTGCGGCGCTTGCGATCGCGGCCTTCGCCGTCCTCGCCGGACCTTGGCTGCTGCGGCTGCTGGACAGGATGTGGCTGCTCGGCCTGCACCGGTGCCTCGTCTTCCTCCTCGATGACGATCTCGTCCTCGGGTTCTTCGGGCTCGACATAGGCCGGGAACGTGCGGGCCTCGACAAAGCCTTCAGGCTTTTCGGCCAGCGCACCGCGGAAGATGGCATAGTGTTGTGCACCGACCGCATCGTCGGCTTCGATGGTGATGGTCACGCCGAAGCGGTGCTCGAATTCCACCAGCGTGCCGCGCTTGTGATTGAGCACATAGAGCGCGGTCGCTGCCGGCGTCCGCACCGTGATGTGGCTGCGCGAATCCTTGAGCAGGAATTCCTCGATTGCCCGCACCACCATCAGCGCGACCGACGAATCGGAGCGCACATGGCCGGTGCCGCCGCAATGCGGGCAAGGCTTCATCGTCGATTCCAGCACGCTGGCACGGATGCGCTGGCGCGACATCTCCATCAGGCCGAAATGCGAGATGCGGCCGACCTGGATGCGGGCACGATCGTTCTTGAGGTGATCCTTCAGCCGCTTCTCGACGGAGCGGTTGTTGCGGTTCTCCTCCATGTCGATGAAGTCGATGACGATGAGGCCGGCGAGATCGCGCAGCCTTAATTGCCGGGCGACTTCCTCGGCCGCTTCCAGATTGGTGTGAAGTGCGGTGTCCTCGATCGAGTGCTCCTTGGTGGAACGGCCCGAATTGACGTCGATGGCGACCAGCGCTTCCGTCTGGTTGATGATGATATAGCCGCCGCTCTTCAGCGTCACCTGCGGCTGCAGCATGCGGTCGAGCTGCGCTTCGATGCCGTTGCGCACAAAGATAGGCGTCGTGTCGCGGAACGGCTGAACCACCTTGGCGTGGCTCGGCATCAGCATGCGCATGAAGTCCTTGGCCTCGCGGTAGCCTTCTTCGCCGGAAACCAGGATCTCGTCGATATCCTTGTTGTAGAGGTCGCGCACCGAGCGCTTGATCAGGCTGCCTTCCTCGTAAACCAGGGCAGGGGCCGTGGATTGCAGCGTCAGATTGCGGACGTTTTCCCAAAGCCGCATCAAATATTCGTAGTCGCGCTTGATCTCTGCCTTGGTGCGGCTTTCGCCGGCCGTACGCAGGATGACACCCATGCCCTGCGGCACTTCGAGATCGGCGACCACTTCCTTCAGCCGCTTGCGGTCCTGCGCATTGGTGATCTTGCGCGAAATGCCACCGCCGCGTGCCGTGTTCGGCATCAGCACCGAATAGCGGCCGGCCAGCGACAGATAGGTGGTCAGCGCTGCACCCTTGTTGCCGCGCTCTTCCTTGACCACCTGCACCAGCAGGATCTGCCGGCGCTTGATCACTTCCTGGATCTTGTACTGGCGGCGCACCGGCTTGCGGCGGTTGCGCACTTCTTCCAGCGCGTCTTCGGCGCCGACCGATTCGACCTCGTGATCGTCCGGATGCGAGGATTGCACCTCTTCCAGCATGCCGCGGTCATTGTCTTCGGAGGTTGCTTCGCCGCTTGTCTCGGCCCCGCTTGTCTCAGGCCCGCTTAGCTCGACTTGCGGGACGGCTTCCGAGATTACGTCGGCATCGACGCTGGCAGCGATGGAACTGGAACCGCCTTCGGACGGCTCGGTCTCACCGCGATCGGCGACTTCATCGCTCTGCCCGGCGGCACTCTCGCTCTGTCCGGCAATGTCGGACATGGTGTTGTCGGCAGCGGCATCCAGCTTTTCTGCGACGGCATCTTCGCCGTTCTCGCCATTCTCACCGTCGGACGCGCCTGCCTCGCGCCTGTGCTCGCCGCGGTCGCGGCTCTTGCCGCCGCGCCGGCGTCCGCGCTTGCCACGGTCGCGGCTCTGGCGGTCCTCGCCTTCGGCGATTTCCTCGTCCTCTTCGTCCTGGGCCTCCTGTGCTTCCGCACGCAGCAGCGCCTGACGGTCGGCGACCGGAATCTGGTAGTAGTCGGGATGTATTTCACTGAAGGCGAGGAAACCGTGACGGTTGCCGCCATATTCGACAAAGGCTGCCTGGAGGGAAGGTTCGACGCGCGTTACGCGGGCGAGATAGATGTTTCCTTTGAGCTGCTTCTTGTCCTGGGATTCAAAGTCGAATTCTTCAATACGGTTACCGCGAACGACGACAACGCGTGTTTCCTCCGGGTGGGAGGCGTCTATCAGCATTTTGTTGGGCATTATTTCGTTTCCTCCCGGCAGCCGTCGGCCGCAGCTTGCAGGACAATGCCCGCTGCCGTGGACCTCGAACATGGGTGCCGGACAATTGAACGTCCGCCGGCCGCTGCCTGAGCGCCATGGCGGTGCCGCCCGCAGCCGTAGTGGCGCGGTTTGTTGCGGACCTTTCCATGATTGCGCTTGAAGCCATCGTCACCAGCAGAACCTTTTGAACCAAAGCCCGGGAAAAACCGGACCAGCTTGTTTGCTCATACAGAGCCGGCACGGGACAATCCCGGCCGTTTTGCTCACGCAGGCGATTCCCCCGCCACGGGAGCACGCCTGCGAAAATCGTCGCGATCACCGATGCCTTCTTCGCCTGAAACGAAAGGAGCCGTCTTGCGTCTGACCTGTAGCAGGAAGCTGCGGAGGAGGACGGTTCCAGGATTGCAGTGATCCACCATCGCTTTTATGATTTGGCGGGTTGGAAGGCAACCCCGATTCCCGATGCCGGCAAAAAGCCGTTCCGCAGCGGAAGCCCCGGTCCCAAGCCTTCCATGAAAAGGCTTGGTTAACCTTCTCTGGATACCAATCGTTAATCGAGTTCGCGGCCTGCCAGAACTTTGATAAGCAATAAGGCACTTCGACAAGCGATCCGGCATGACGCCAAACGGGAGCGACTGGTAGAAAGATGGGACTGGCAGGCTTCGCAGACAAGGGCCGTCATCATGGAGGCCGGTTCTTCCGCACCGCCTGCCTGCTGCCGCTGATCCTGGCTTGCCTGGTCTTTTCGCCGCTTTCGCGTGCTGCCGACGCACCGCTCGGTGCCATAAGCTACAAGATGGCCGGCGATGCCACCAAGATGCGCATCGTCATCAATTTCGACCGCGAGCCCGACATCAAATGGTTCCTGCTGCGCGGCCCCAATCGTCTGGTCATCGATCTGCCGGCCACGAGATTCGCCCTCAATGCCAAGGATGTGAAGCCGCGCGGCCTTGTCCGCGCCGTGCGTTACGGCGAACTCGGCGAGGGGAAATCGCGGCTGATTCTCACCGGCAAGGGACCGTTCGCCGTCGACAATCTCGACGTGCTCAAGAACGATGACGGCAACGGCTACCGCATCGCCATCGACATGTCGGCGGCCTCGCAGCGGGAATTCGATGCAGCGCTCGCCAATCAGGCGCTGACCACCGGCTCGACGGTCTCCGCCGACAAGGCCGGCAGGGTCGGTACCGGGCCGGTCTCCAATCCGGGCCATCGTTTCACCGTCGTCATCGATCCCGGCCATGGCGGCATCGACGGCGGTGCCGAGGGCCTGAACGGTACCGTCGAGAAGAACGTGACGCTCGCCTTCGCCATGGAACTGCGCGACAAGCTCGCCGCCGGCGGCAAATACGACGTGTTCCTGACGCGCGAGACCGATGTGTTCCTGCGGCTCGACGACCGCGTGCGCATTGCCCGCCAGCGTGAGGCCGACCTGCTCATCTCGATCCATGCCGACACGATCAGCCTCAAGGGCATCCGCGGCGCTACGGTCTACACCGTGTCCGACAAGGCTTCCGATCCCGAGGCGCAGGCGCTTGCCGACCGTGAAAATCTTTCCGACCAGTTCGCCGGCATGGAGATCAAGGACGACAGCAAGGAAGTGACCGATATCCTGATCGACCTGATCCGCCGCGAGACGCATAATTTTTCGATGAGCTTCGCCCATACTCTCGTCGGCCAGCTTTCCACCAGCGTCGGCCTGATCAACAACCCGCAGCGTTCTGCCGGCTTCAAGGTGCTGAAGGCGCCGGATGTTCCATCCGTGCTGGTCGAACTCGGCTATCTGTCAAATGCCAAGGACGAAGCGCAGTTGCTCAGCGCCGATTGGCGCAACAAGGCGACCCAGAGCATAACCAACGCCGTCGCACTGTTTGCTTCGGCCAAGAGCGGAACGGGGGCCGGAGGCTGAAATGCCCGCCGGCGCCCACAACCTGAAGCAGCGTTGCACGGCGACAACACCCTGTGCTTTTATTTCCGGCATTCGAAACCGAAATTCCATGCTGCCGTATTTTGCCCACATGGTCGCGACATGGATTTTGCGATTACGGTTTGGGATCGTCCCGAAAGCTTGCGCGAAGGGCGGCTTCGTTTAGGAAATTCCCGAACCAAGGACTGGAGCGGGTATGATTCGTCTCATTGGCTATTTCTTCGGCATCGGCACGACGCTGGCCCTTTTGGTCGCGGCGGGCGTGGCGATCTATATCGGCCATTTGTCGAAGGACCTGCCCGATTACGAGGTGCTGGCCAAATACGAGCCGCCGGTGACGACCCGCATCCACGCGTCGGATGGCGCGCTGATGGCCGAATATGCGCGTGAGCGGCGGCTTTATCTGCCGATTCAGGCGATCCCGGATCGTGTCAAGGCGGCCTTCCTGTCGGCCGAGGACAAGAACTTTTACAACCACCCCGGTATCGACGTGACCGGCCTTGGCCGCGCCATTGTCGTCAACCTGCAGAATGTTGGCTCGGGAAAGCGCCAGGTCGGCGCCTCGACCATCACTCAGCAGGTGGCAAAGAATTTCCTGTTGTCTTCAGACCAGACCTACGAGCGCAAGATCAAGGAGATGATCCTCGCCTTCCGCATCGAGCAGGCCTACTCGAAGGATCGCATTCTCGAGCTCTATCTCAACGAGATTTTCTTCGGCTTCGGCGCCTATGGCGTCGCCGGTGCTGCGCTCACCTATTTCGACAAATCGGTGAACGAACTCACCGTGGCCGAAGCTGCCTATCTCGCCTCTCTGCCGAAGGGTCCGAACAACTATCATCCCTTCAAGCATGCCGATCGCGCCTTGGAGCGCCGCAACTGGGTCATCGACCAGATGGTCGAGAACGGCTACGTCACGCATGAAGAAGGCGAGAAGGCCAAGGCCGAGCCGCTCGGCGTCACCCCGCGCCGCACCGGCAATTATCTCTTCGCCGGGGAGTATTTCACCGAGGAAGTGCGTCGCCAGATCATCGCGCGCTATGGTGAGAACGCGCTCTACGAGGGCGGCCTTTCCGTGCGTACCACGCTCGATCCGAAGATGCAGCTGATCGCCCGCAAGGCCATGCAGAACGGCCTCATGAAGTTCGATACGCTACGCGGCTACCGCGGGCCGGTGACGAGCATCGACATTTCCGGCGACTGGGGCGTGCCGCTGGGCAACGTCAAGCGATTGGAGGACGTGCCGGAATGGTCGCTCGCCGTCGTGCTCGACAGCTCGGCCACCGGCCTGTCCATCGGCCTGCAGCCGACGCGCCAAATCTCCGGCGAAATCGTCAAGGACCGCGTCGAAGGCACTGTCAGCAAGGAAGACATGAGCTTCGCCATGCGCCACGTGGTCGACGGCAGGACCGTCAAGGCGAAGTCGCCGGCCGACGTGCTGAAGCCTGGCGACGTGATTTTCGTGCAGAAGAACGACGGCTCGGACAACAGCTACAGCTTGCGCCAGGTTCCCGAAGTGGAAGGCGGCCTGATCGCCATGGACCCGCATACCGGACGCGTCCTGGCCATGGTCGGCGGTTTCTCCTACGCGCAGTCGGAGTTCAACCGGGCGACGCAGGCCATGCGCCAGCCGGGGTCGTCGTTCAAGCCGATCGTCTATTCGGCCGCCCTCGACAATGGCTATACGCCTGCCTCCGTGATCATGGACGGGCCGATCACCATCCAGAGCGGCAACACGACCTGGACGCCCAAGAATTACGACGGAACGGTTGCCGGCCCGGCGACCTTGCGCTCCGGCATCGAGAAATCGCGCAACCTGATGACGGTGCGGCTTGCCAACGACATGGGCATGAAACTGGTCGTGGAATATGCCGAGCGTTTCGGCGTCTACGACCATCTGGCGCCGTATCTGCCGATGGCGCTGGGATCCGGCGAGACGACGGTGATGCGTATGGTGTCGGCCTATTCGATCATGGCCAATGGCGGCAAGTCGATCAAGCCGTCGCTGATCGACCGCATCCAGGACCGCTATGGCAAGACCGTCTTTAGGCAGGACGAACGCGGGTGCTCGAACTGCAACGCCGCCGAGTGGCAGAACCAGCCCGAGCCGGAGCTGGTCGACAATTCCGAGCAGGTGCTCGATCCGATGACCGCCTACCAGATCACATCGATGATGGAGGGCGTCGTGCAACGCGGTACCGGCGCCACCATCAACGAACTCGGCCGTCACATCGCCGGCAAGACCGGAACGACCAACGACGAAAAGGATGCCTGGTTCATCGGCTTTACGCCGAACCTCGTTGTCGGCCTCTATATGGGCTACGATCAGCCGAAAGGTCTTGGCAAGGGCGCGACCGGCGGCGGCCTTGCCGCGCCGATCTTCAAGGACTTCATGCGCGTGGCGCTGGACGGCACGCCCAATGTCGACTTCAAGGTTCCGGAAGGCATGAAGCTGATTGCGATCAATCGCAAGACCGGCATGCGGGCTAACGCAGGCGACGCCGGAGCCTTCATCGAAGCCTTCAAGCCGGGTACCGGTCCCGCCGATAGCTATTGGGTGATCGGCATGGGTGCGGACGGCTCCAACGCCACCGGCGGGGCGCTATCGCCGCAGGCCAACCAGGCCATCCAGTCGGGCGGCGGCGGGCTCTACTGACAGTCGCTACATTGGGTCGGGCCGGCTTGACGATGATGGTCGAGCCGGTCCATTCCGCTTTACAGAGGCCGGTACTTTACAGGGGCCCGCGCTTTACACGAGACCGTGCCGTCCCTATGTATCGCGCCACCAAACCGCCATCCAGCAACAGGACAGAACAGCCAGCCATGCGCGCGGAAACGCAAAATATTGTCGACGAGATCAGGCAGGCGATCACCCTGCTGAGGAGGCATCTTTGACTGGGACCAAGCCATAAAGCGGCTTGAGTACCTGAACGTCCGCGCCGAGGATTCCAGCCTCTGGAACGAGCCGCTGGAAGCGCAAAAGCTGATGCGCGAGCGTCAGGGCCTCGAGGAAGGCATTGCCGCGGTCAAAGGCCTCACCCAGGCCCTGGAAGACAACATCGGCCTGATCGAGCTTGGCGAGGAAGAGGGCGACGAGGGCGTCATCGCAGAGGCCGAAGCGGCGATCCGCTCGATGCGCGGCGAGGCCAAGGCGCGCCAGATCGAAACGCTGCTGTCGGGCGAGGCTGATGCCAACGATAGCTATCTGGAAATCCATGCCGGCGCCGGCGGCACCGAAAGCCAGGACTGGGCCTCGATGCTTCTGCGCATGTATACGCGCTGGGCCGAGCGCCGCCGCTTCAAGGTCGAGGTGCTGGAAGTGCATGACGGCGAAGAAGCCGGCATCAAGTCCGCCACGCTGCTGATCAAGGGCCACAACGCCTATGGCTGGCTGAAGACGGAATCTGGCGTGCATCGTCTCGTGCGGATTTCGCCCTATGACAGCAATGCGCGCCGCCACACCTCCTTCGCCAGCGTCTGGGTCTATCCCGTCATCGACGATACGATCGACATCGACGTTTCCGAATCCGACGTCCGTATCGACACGTATCGTTCCTCGGGATCAGGCGGCCAGCACGTCAACACCACCGATTCGGCGGTGCGCATAACCCATCTCGCCACCGGCATCGCGGTCGCCTGCCAGGCGGAGCGCTCCCAGCACAAGAACAAGGCGAAGGCCTGGGAAATGCTGCGCTCGCGGCTTTACGAGGAAGAGCTGAAGAAACGCGAAGCGGTGGCGAACGCCACGGAAGCGTCGAAGAGCGATATCGGCTGGGGCCACCAGATACGTTCCTACGTGCTGCAGCCCTATCAACTGGTGAAGGATCTGCGCACCGGTGTCGAGAGCACCAGCCCGTCGAGCGTGCTCGACGGCGACCTCGACGATTTCATGGAAGCCTCACTGTCGCAGCGGATCGAGGGTGGCGCTGGTGAAACGGTGGCCGATATCGACTGAGGCTGGCGGCACCAGTCCGGCAGTACCTGGTTTCATCACGCGAGAGTTACGGCCGTCGGGCGAGAGTGACGAGCTCTCAATTTGAACTTACCTGTCGTTCTACAACTTTGTTTTTCATCGAATTTTTCAAAATCGATTTACGCTTTTGACGCGGATGCCTCGGGCCTGCCGGTGCCAAGCCTGGAACCAGCGCGAGCCGATCCCGTTATTGGCGATCCCACTGCCGGGGTTGACCAGGTTTCGTCGATCAGGACGGCAGGTTGGTTCCGGTTGCAGAGGTCGGCGTTCGGTTGCGACAGCAATTACTTGCGCCAACCAAGGAATCAGCCCAGCATTCATGCGCTGGGGAGGAAAAAAGCATTTATGGCCGGACGCGGCGTATCTGCGACCTGACGATCCGGCCACTGGGAAGACACGTTCCGGGAACGGGCAAGCGAGATGCTTGACAACCGTTGATAGGAACTGCGCTCATGCCTGCTCTCACAACCAGACCGGCCCCAGTCGCCCGCACGGCGCGCCGACTCCTGAATTCACTTGTCGCGGCAGTGGTTTTGATAGCTGCCGCCATTCCATTTGCAGCGCCTGCTCTGGCGCATGATGCCAAGCCGACCGCGGCCATGCCGCAAGGCTGGAGCTATCCCTTCTCCTGCTGCTCGGGCTATGATTGCCGCGAGGTCTCTCAGACATCGATCAGCGAACGTCCCGAGGGCTATGTCATCAAAGGAACCGGGGAAGTCGTGGCCTATAGCGACAAGCGGATCAAGAATTCGCCCGACGGCGAATATCATTGGTGCTCCGTTGCCGGTGCCAATGACGGAAAGACCATCTGCCTGTTCGTGCCCCCGTCGTCCTATTAGCGCATGACGCCCAAAAGCTTGCCCACGGGGTGACACCGAGGGCGTGCAGCGGTTTCGTATCGATGGGCCTTCGATCGGCACTCCAGCACTTTTAACCTGTGCATCGCAGACTCACAGGTCGCTGACAGGCAGTTGTCAGGAGCGTTTCTTTATGCTGCCTTTGCTTACGGGCGGCGGCATCGTGAGGGACTAATCCATGACCATCAAGGCAAGCTGCCACTGCAAGGCGACGACATTCGAGGTTTCGCAAGCGCCGCAGACAGTGACGCGATGCACCTGTTCCTTCTGTTCGAAACGCGGTTCGTTGTGGGCCTATTACACCCCATCGCAATTCAGACTCACCAGTCCGGCGGAGAATGTTTCGTTCTACCAGTGGGGATCGAAAACAATAAAACACGGTTTTTGCGCCACCTGTGGCTGCGGCACCTTCACCGAGACGCCGGACTGGTCGACAGGCGAGCCGAATTTCGACAATCCGAAGATCAGCGTGAACTCGCGGCTGTTCGACGACTTCGATCTCGACAAGGTCGAAGTGGTGGTCATCGACGGCAAGAATCTCTGGTAGCCGGTCGAATTGCGGTGGTCGCGCGAGCCGCTGCAGGCGCGTGGAATTGAGCCGGGGAAAGCCGCGGCAGCGGCTTTCGCTGGTCCGCTTTTCGCCGCATTTCATGTTACAAGTCGCTGGAAGGGCTGATGCGGTGCGCCGTTGCGCGGCCGTGGAATGGAGAGGGACCACCATATGAAAAAGATTGTGCTCGCCGTCGTGGCGACGGCTGTGCTCGTGAGCGCATGCACCACCGATCCCTACACCGGGGAACAGAAGGTTTCCAATACCGCTGCCGGCGCCGGTCTCGGTGCTTTGGCGGGTGCCGGGCTCGGTATGCTTGCCGGCGGCAACGACCGCCGCAACGCGCTGATCGGCGCGGGCATCGGCGCGCTTGCCGGCGGTGCCATCGGTGCCACCATGGACCAGAACGAGGCCGAACTGCGCCGGCAGCTTCAGGGCACCGGCGTCAGCGTCACCCGCACCGGCGACCAGATTATCCTCAATATGCCGTCCGACATCACCTTCAACGTCGACCAGGATGCGGTGAAGGCCGGTTTCTATCCGGTGCTGAATTCGGTGGCCCTTGTGCTGAAAAAATTCCGCCAGACCACGGTCGACGTATTCGGCCACACCGACTCGACCGGCAGCGACGAGCACAATTTCGACCTGTCGCAGCGCCGCGCTTTGGCGGTCGCCAACTATCTGTCCGGACAGGGCGTCGATTCCCGCCGCTTCGCCGTCACCGGCTTCGGCAAGACGCGTCCGATCGCCTCCAACGCGACCGCTGCCGGCCGGGCCCAGAACCGCCGCGTCGAGATCCAACTGTCGCCGCTTACCTGACGCAAGCGCACGAACCGGGAGCGGCCTCGCAAGGGGCCGCTCTAAATGGTTGTGGCGGATCGCCGGCCGCCGACGCCCTTCGTTCGATGTCAGGACCGGGCCGGCTGATCGACAATCGCGGCAACGATCCGGCGCACGACCGGAAGCACGATCAGCAGACTGGGAAACGCGACAAGCCATGAAGCGCCCCATGCATAGCTCCAGGCCGCTATAAACCCGTTCGTCCAGCCTGCGCCGATTGCCGTCGAAACCGCCGAGACAATCGAGGACATCAGAATCGAAAGAACCAACGGCATCACCACCGCGCCGTAGGAGGGTGGCAGCTTTCTCAATTTGAAGGCTCGGTCCGGTGATGCTTGCATCGAAATCTTCCAATCAAAAATGTGCGTAAGCGTTGTGAGGACGATCAGGCGGCATATGCCGTCTGCAGCGCCAATTCCCGAATGAAGCTTCGCAGCGAACGCGGCTCGCGGCCAAGCGCGGCGCGCAACGTCAGGCTGTTCCCGCCGAGGCCGTATTTGGCGTAGTGGCTGTGTACTTTGGCCAGCATCTGCAGCTGGCGGTCGGTATAGGGAAGGCGGGCCTTCGCCGCCCAGTCCTGAAATGTCGGCTCGCCCGCCGAAACCGGCCGGCCAAGCGCTTGGCTCATCATGGCGACGACCTCTTCGCGACTGTGCATACCACCGGCGCACAGCTCGAGGGTCGCATAGGACAAACGCGCTTCGGTCAGTGCGATCGCCGCCACTTCAGCGACATCGCGGTAGTCGACGCGGGCGAGCTTCGCCGTCTTTGGAAACGGCTCGGCGAAAACCCCGTGCTCGACGACGGACGGCCAGGCGGCCGCGATATTTTGCATGAAATTGGCCGGGTGCAGAATGGTGTATTCCATGTTCGTCGAATAGAGGGCAGCTTCGACGGGTATCTTGCTTGCATGGTTTTCCAGCCTCGTATTGGTGGGCTGGATCACCGACGAAAAGACGAACTTCCGAACGCCCGCTCGCGCCGCCGCCTCAACCATAGCAACCCCCATGGCGGCTTCGTCGGGAGCAAAGGCCGGTCCGATGTGAAAGACACCGTCGACACCTTTCATGGCCTGCTCAAGGCTCTGATGGTTGCGCAGATCTCCAATCGCGACCTCGGATGCGCCGGCTTTCCGGGCTTTTTCGGCACTCGCGGCGTCACGAACAAGCGCTCGAATCCTGGTATTGCGGCGGACGAGTTCAGGCACCACCAAACCGGCAACGCGGCCTGCGGCGCCTACGACCAGGACGGTTGGACTGGGTGTTCGCATGACGATCTCCTTCCCTCGACTCTGCCTTTCGGCCTGCAGGGAAGATAAAATCTGGCGAACTGCGTTACAATTCATCGATTTTGCGATAGTTTCTCCCGATTTTCGGGAGAAATACTCGATGAGCCGGATAGATGATTTCGAAGCCTTCATTGCCATTGTCGAGCATGGCAGCCTGACCGCTGCCGCACGCCGGCTGAACCGCTCGCTGCAGTCGGTCAGTCGGTCCCTGGCGACATTGGAGGAATCAATCGGGGTCGAGCTTCTGCACAGGACGACACGCCGCTCGACGCCGAGCGAAGCCGGAGCGGTCTTTTTCCAGCGCATCAAACCCGCCGTCGAGGAAATTAACGAAGCCAGGCTTCAAGCAGCCAATCGACGGTCGGAGCCATCCGGCATCCTGCGTGTGAGTGCCCCGGTTCTGTTCGGCCCGGACTTCCTCGTGCCGGCTATCGCCGACTATATGCGGACATATTCCCGGGTCGAGGTTGACCTCCAGCTTTCCGACGAATTTGTCGATCTCGATGCCGAGGGTCTCGATCTGGCGGTAAGGATCGGCAATTTGCCGGATTCCAATTTACGTGCGAAGCGCCTGGGGGCGCTGCGGCGCGTGGTGTTCGGCGCACCTGCCTACTTCCAGCAACACGGCCGACCGGCCCATCCGCTCGAATTGCGCGAGCATGAATGCATCGTACGAACCGTTGACGGCCGCCGAGGCGAATGGATGTTTCAGATTGAAGGCAAGCCCCGGCCGGTGAAGGTCGCGGGCACCTTCCGGTCGAATTTGATGATATCGATCTATGCGGCCGCGGTTCACGGATTGGGTTTGGGCTACTCGCCGCTTTGGCAGGTAAAACACCTGGTGGACGATGGCCGCCTGGAACTGGTTCTGACCGAATTTGAGCCGGTGCTAGTGCCGATACACGCCGTATGGCCGGAAGGCAGATCATCCTCGGCCAAAGTCCGCGCTTTTCTGCATCTGCTGGCATCCCGCCTGGAACTCAAGAACCTTTAGGACAAAGCGATCCAAGCCCTGGAAATGTGCCACGGAAGGGTGTCATTTGGAAGGAACTGCGCGGCCATGGGACGCGCGCGAGCGCCGTATCAGACCTTGGCGACTATACGCATAAAGGCCGGCATGTCGTCGCCGAAGCCGACGGTCGCGTCGTTGTCTTCCTGGCGCTGGCGGGCCGGGCGCTCGCGCTGTGGCCTGGTGTCGCCGCGTTCCGGCGCGCGCCGTTCGTTGCGATCGGGCGAAGCCTTGCGTTCAGGTGAAGCCTGGCGCTCGCTGTTTTCCGAGCGGATGGCCTCTTTGCGGGTACGCCGCTCGTCGATGTCGGCGACGGTGGCTTCGGCCACGACCGGCTGTTCCTCGCTGACTGCTTCCGGCGCTGCTTCTTCGCTGCGCTTGGCGTGGCGTTCACGCGGCTTGCGCTCGCCCCTGTCCTTGGCGTCGTCCTTGCGGCCGGCGCGGCGTGGCGCACCGCGGCCACGGCGCGGGGCCTCATCCTCGCCGCCTTCGCTGGCGACGACTGTCGACAAATCGCCGTCATGCCACTCGATCTTGGTGCCGATCAGCCGCTCGATGGCGTCGATGTATTTGGTGTCCGACTTGGTCGCGATGGTGAAGGATTTGCCGGAGCGTCCGGCGCGGCCGGTACGGCCGATGCGGTGGACATAATCCTCGGCGTGGATCGGCACGTCGTAATTGAAGACATGGCTGACATCGGGAATGTCGAGGCCGCGCGCCGCGACATCCGAAGCAACGAGGTAGCGCAGCTTGCCGTCACGGAAATTGGCCAGCATCTGCATGCGCGCGCGCTGGTCCATGTCGCCGTGCAGGGCACCGGCGTCGAAATCATATTTCAGCAGTGAGCGGAACAGCTCCGATACTTCGATCTTGCGGTTGCAGAAGATGATGGCGTTCTTCAGCTCGGCATCCTCGGCCTTCATCAGATTGCGCAGCGTCTCGCGCTTGTCCCAGGGCTTTGGCCCGGATTTCACCAGCCGCTGGATGATGTTGGTGGCGGCGGACGCAGCCTTCGACACTTCGACGCGCACCGGCGCGTGCAGGAATTTCTCGGTGAGCTTGGTGATCTCCGGCGGCATCGTCGCCGAGAAGAACAGCGTCTGCCTGGTAAACGGGATCATCTCGCAGATGCGCTCGATATCGGGGATGAAGCCCATGTCGAGCATGCGGTCGGCCTCGTCGATGACGAGGATCTCGACGCCATTGAGCAGGAGCTTGCCGCGCTCGCGATGGTCGAGCAGGCGGCCCGGGGTCGCGATCAGCACGTCGGCGCCGCGCTCGAGCTTCTTGTCCTGCTCGTCGAAGGACACGCCGCCGATCAGCAGCGCGATGTTGAGCTTGTGGTTCTTGCCGTATTTGACGAAGTTTTCCTCGACCTGCGCGGCGAGCTCGCGCGTCGGCTCGAGGATCAGCGTGCGCGGCATGCGGGCGCGGGCGCGGCCCTTTTCCAGCCGGGTGAGCATCGGCAGGACGAAGGACGCCGTCTTGCCGGTGCCGGTCTGGGCAATGCCCAGCACGTCCTTGCCGAGCAAGGCGTGAGGGATGGCGCCAGCCTGGATCGGCGTCGGCTCGGTGTAGCCGGCATCGGTAACTGCGGAAAGGACCTTCGGCGACAGGCCGAGGTCTGCGAAGGTCAACGCTTCTTGAGCGATCTGGGTGTCTGAGGACAAGTTTGGCTGTCTTTGGCTGGTTCGGGGGCGCAACATAAGCAGTCGCGGCAAGCGCCGCGCGCCTGCAAGATTGGTATTGCAGGTAGGCGCAAGCCCACGATTTGTCAACACAAACGGGCGGCATTGGCGCGATTGTGAAGTCGTAACCTTAATCGCGATGCTTAATTTGCGCAGTGGCTGCCGCGCCGCCTCAATACCTGAACTGTTCGGCGAGAATGCGCTCGTTCCACGAATGGTTGGGATCGAACAGCAGCGTCGCCGTTGCCGTCGGCGATTCCCTCACCGTGACCGTCGTCACCGCCTTGACCTCGGTGTGGTCGGCGGCGGCATTCACCGGCCGCTTTTCCGGCTCCAGAATGTCGAAACGCACGATCGCCTTGTTGGACAGCAACGCGCCGCGCCAGCGCCGCGGACGAAACGGGCTGACCGGGGTCAGCGCCAGCAGCGGAGCGTCGAGCGGCAGGATCGGCCCGTGCGCCGACAGATTATACGCGGTCGAGCCGGCCGGCGTCGCAATCATCACGCCGTCGCAGTGCAATTCCTCCAGCCGCTCTTGCCCATCCACGGTGATGCGGATCTTGGCGGTCTGGTAGGACTGGCGCCAAAGCGCGACCTCGTTGATCGCCAGCGCCGAAATCGTCTCGCCCTCCGCCGTCACCGCCTGCATCTCCAGCGGACGGATGGTTTCGGCAACGGCCGCCGCAATGCGCCCGGTCAAACCGCTGGCGCGGTATTCGTTCATCAGGAAACCGATGGTGCCACGGTTCATGCCGTAGACCTTCTTTCCCGTGCTCATCGTCTCGCGCAGGGTCTGCAGCAGAAAGCCGTCGCCACCGAGCGCCACGACGATCCCGGCGTCTTCGACGGATGCCTGGCCGTAGCGTGCCGAAAGGCTTTCCAGCGCCGCATTGGCGTCGGCTGTACCGGATGAGACGAAGGCGAAACGGCTGGCGGTTTTGCTCATGGCTCTCAACGACAACCGATTGGCGACGACCGTTTGGCGACCGATTGGCGGCGACCGGTTGCTGGGCCGCGCCAGCGCCGGGTTAGCATGGGTGGGCATTTCTGCAAAGGGAGGGAGGTGCCTTGAATTGGCGACCAAACAAGCCGCACTCGCGCATCATGTCGCGGGACAAAATGATGTGATGGTTAAGATCCGCCTTAAACTCTCGTAAAGCCGGATCGATCATGTTAGCCGGCAGCGGACGGGCGGCGTGGGGGCTAACCAGTCGAGGCCGATCTATTGCCGCTGGCACGCTTGATTATCGTATTCCTGATGCTGGCAAGTTTTGCCCTGGCTTTCGCGGAACTGGTGCGCCAGTCGGAGGAAAAGAGTTTTAGACCCGAGCCCACGGCCTCACGCTGCGGCGACGCGGCGGGGACACCCTGTCCGCAAAGGGCGCTTTGACACTGTAACGCTGGTCCTTATCGGGCGAGCAGATGGCAGCCGGCCTGGCGCTTTTGCGCGAGATACTCGTCGACAAGCTGGCGATAGCGGACTTTGCCGAAGCTCGGGAAATGGCCGCCATGCACGACCGAGACGTCGAGATCGCGCATGCGCAGCAGCGTTTCCACATAATCGTCGATATCGGAGTGATAGACGTCGTCGATCAGCGGGCCGTCATAGATGATGTCGCCGGAAAACAGGATGCCCGTCCTGTTTTCGTAGAGCGCAATGCCGCCGGGTGAATGACCGGGCGTGTGGATCACCTCGAAGGCACGGTCGCCGAGATCGACGATATCGCCTTGCTCGAGCAACCGGCCGGCTGGTGCGGGCAGGATCCGGTAGCGCTTCGTGTCCCAGCCTTGCGGCATGCCGTCGAACATCGCATCGGTGGCATAGCGGTCGGCAACCGTCCACTCATTGCGCGGGTCGGCGAGGATCTCGGCCTCGGCCGGGTGCACGCAGCGGTCGGGAAATTCGTGATGGCAGCCGATATGGTCGAAATGCGTGTGGCTGGCCACGCAGGTGAGCTTGCGCTCCGTCACCAGCGGCACGTGGCGGCGCAGGCTGAAATGGCCGAGGCCGGTGTCGAACAGAAGATCGCGGTCGCGGCCGCGCACATGCCAGATGTTGCAGCGGAAGAACGGCTTGATCCACGGCTCGTGGATCAGCGTCACGCCATCGCCCATGCGGATGGTTTCGTACCAGTGGCCGGCGTCGATGGTTGGAAGCGTGCTCATGTTCAGTCCGCAAGCAGGATGATGTCGCCAGCATCGCACGATACCGCGACCACGTCGCCTGGCTGGACGGCCGATGAGGAGGGAAGCTTGGCGATGAAGTGCAGCGCCGGGTCGGTCGTGGAGGTCCCCACCACGCGCTTGAAGCTGCCCTGGAAGACGACATCGTTCACCTTGATCATGCCAAGTGCCACAGCACCGCCGGCAGCGCCGAGGACAAGATGCTCAGGCCGGATGGCCAGCGCAACGGTCGAGCCGACCGGCAATGTGCCGGCCAGCGAGAGCTGCCCAAGCTTCGTGGTGACGGTGATTTTGCCGCTCTTCGCCTCCGTCACCGTTCCCGATATCAGCGTGCTTTCGCCCATGAAAGTCGCGGAAAAGCGCGTCGCCGGCCGTGCATAAACGCGCTCGGGCGGTCCTTCGTCCTCGATGCGCCCGTCATTCATCACCACGCAATGATCGGCCAGCGCCATCGCTTCTTCCTGGTCGTGGGTGACGTGGATGAAGGCGGTGCCGACGCGTTTCTGGATCGCCTTCAGTTCGTCCTGCATCTGCCGGCGCAATTTCAGGTCGAGCGCGCCGAGCGGCTCGTCGAGCAACAGCACCGCCGGCTCGACCACCAGGGCGCGCGCCAGGGCCACGCGCTGCCGCTGACCGCCGGAAAGCTGGTGCGGCTTCTTGTCGAAGGCGGTGGCCAGCCCAACCAGCGCCAGCGCCTCGCGCGCCCTTGCTGCCCGGGTTGCGCCATCGACGCCCTGCATGCGCAGGCCGAAGCCGACATTGCTGCCGACGCTCATATGCGGGAACAGCGCATAATCCTGGAACACGGTCGTCGTCGGCCGCTTCGCCGGTGGCACGGCGGTGCAGTCCTCGCCGCGGATCAGCACCTTGCCTTCGCTCGGCGTGACGAAGCCGCCGAGGATGGACAGCAGCGTCGTCTTGCCGGAGCCGGACGGCCCGAGCAGGATCGTGTAGCTGCCCGGCTCGATCGTCAGCGAGACGTTCTTCAGCACCGTGTGCTGGCCGAAGCGATGCGAGACGGAGCTTATATCGACCAGTGGCGCACTCATGCCGGCTTCCTCCGCAACAGCATCAGCTCGAACAATACCACCAGTACGATGGAGACGGCGAAGACCAGCGAGCCGACGGCGTTGGTCTTGGGATTGAGGCCGGAGCGCAGCAGGTTCCAGATCTCGACCGGCAGCGTCGTGTCGAAGCGCGTCAACAGGAACGAGATGACGAATTCGTCCCAGGAGAAGGTCATCGACAGGAAGAAACCGGCGAAGATAGCCGGCGCCATGACAGGCACCGTGATCAAAAGCAGCACCTTCCATTCGGGCGCGCCGAGGTCGCGCGCCGCGCGCTCGATATTGATCTGGTGGTCGCCCATCTGGCTGTAGACGATGGCAAAGCAGAGCGGCAGGTTGATCACGACATGACCGATGCCGGCGGCAGTGAGCGACTTCGGCACGCCGGCCCAATTGAACAGCACCAGCAGCCCCATGCCGATGATGAGATAGCTGACGGTCAAGGGCAGGGTGATCAGCCCGCGCATCAGGCCCGAGCCCGGCAAGGCGAAGCGCGCAAAACCCCAGGCGGAGAGGAAGCCGAGCGTGACGGCGGCAGCCGAGGAGACGACCGCCACCAGCAGCGAATTGACCAGCGCCGAGGTCAGCCGCGTGTCGGCAAGCACGGCCTCGTACCAGCGCAGCGACGGCCCGGTGAAGGGCGGGATCGGAAACGACGTCGCCTGCAGCGAAAACAGCACCAGCACCACCACCGGCAGGAAGATGAAGCCATAGATGGCGAGGGCGTAAAGGCCGGAGACGAGGCGGATGAAAGCGCGCATGGTCAGGCCCGCTCGATCTTCAGCCAGCGGGCGCAGGCGAGATAGCCGATGGTGACCACCGCCATCAGGATGATCGACAGCGCCGAGGCGAGCGGAAAGTCGCCGCGCCGGCCGATCTGCATCATGACGAGTTGCGGCATCAACAGCTCGTTGTTGCCGCCGAGGATCTGCGGCGTGATGTAGTCGCCGATGCACAGCACAAAGGTGAGGAAGGCGCCGACCATGATGCCGGGCAAGGTCAGCGGCAGAACGACATGCAGGAAAGTCCAAACCGGCCCGGCGCCGAGGTCGGCGGCGGCCTTGCGGTAGCTGGGGCTGAGCTGCTTCAGATTGGCGAAGATCGTCAGCGTCAGCAACATGACGAAGAAATGCACGAAGCCGGTGATGGTGGCTAGCCGCGTATTGGCGAGCTGCAGCGGTTCGCCGAACAGGCCGGAGCCGGTCAGCGCGCGGTTGACGACGCCGTTCTGCGCCAGCACCAGCAGCCACGAATAGGAGCGTACGACATAGGAGGTCCAGAACGGCAGCACCGCCAGCATCAGCGCCAGCCGCTGCCAGCGCTCCGGCACCTGCTCGGCCAGGATCCACGCGAACGGATAGGCAAGCAACACGGAGATCACGGTGACGATGGCGGTGACCTGCAGCGAATTCACCATCGCCTGCCAGTAAGATGGATTGGCAAAGAACTGGCTGTAGTTGGACAGCGTGAAGCCGCCGCCTTCATGCGCCGTCAGGCTGGATACGGCCATGGCGACGAAGGGCAGCACGAAGAACAGCAACGTCCAGCCGAGCGCCGGCGTGACCAGCGCCCAGGGCAGGGCACGCCTGCTTTTGACGGCGTTCACGACCGGCAGCCGGTCATTGCGCCTGCAGCATTTCGGTCCAGACGTCTTGCATCTTCTTGTCGAGATCGGCGTTCGGCGCCGGATAGGACTGGGCGCGGGCGAGGAACTCCGGCTGCTCGTCGAAGCGCAGGATCTTCTTCTGCTCGTCGCTCAACGCCGCCTTGCTGTTGGCCGGCATGCCCCAATAGCAGGACGAGGTGGCGAGCCGCGCCTGGCCTTCGGGGCTCATAATGTACTGGATGAATTTAAGCGCCAGCTCCTTGTTCTTGGAATCCTTGAACATTGCCAGCGACTGCGACCACAGCACGGCGCCTTCCTTCGGAATTGAGAAGTCCAGCGCAGGGTTTTCCTTGGCCAGCCCCGCCGTCACCCATTCGCCGCCGCCGACCAGTATGCCGACCTCGCCGGTCGCCAGCGCCGTCTGGCTGGCGGTCACTTCGCCGACCAGCTTGGCATTGGCCTTCATTTTGAGCAGCTCTTCCTTGATCGCGGGAAGGTCGGCCTCGGTCAGTTCCGCCGTCTTCTTGCCGATCGCCAGTGCGGCCATGCCGATGACCGGCAGGTAATAATCGTAGATGGCGATCTTACCCTTGTATTTGTCGCCGGTCAGCGCGGCAAGCGACTGCATGTCGGCCGGGTCGACCTTGGTCTTGTTGTAGCCGATCGTGTTGTAGCCGAACTTTTCGGTGATGCCGTAGCGCTTGCCGTCGACGACGGTGGAGCTATCCATCTTAACCTGCGGAAACAGGTCGGCCAGCGGCAGCTTGTCTTCCGGTAGCGGTTCGAACAAGCCTTTTTCGACGCCGCGCGGTACGTCGATGCTGTCGATCACCATCACGTCCCAGTCGCCGGGCTGCGACTGTTCGACGATGGCCAGGCCGGCGCCGGTGCCTTCGAACTCCTTGACATTGACCTTGACGCCGTTCGTCTCCTCGAACGGCTGCAGCAGCGCCGGATCGGCATGATCGCACCAGATCAGTGCGTTGAGATCCTGCGCCTGAGCGAAGCTGCCCGCCGCCAGCAGCAGTGCTGCCGCGGCACAGGCGCCTTGGAGATGGCTCTTCAGAACGGAAAGCGGATTCCTGACGGTTGGATTGGGGGTCTTTGGATTGACGGACATCGAGTGTTCTCCCTTGCCTTTTTGGCTTGTAGGAAAAAATTGAACCAATTCTAAAATTGAGTCAATTCTGTTTTTGTGGCAAACAGCCGCTATGAGCGGATTGCGGGCAAGACAGAAGGCGGATCGGCACCGCCGCATCATCGAGGCGGCGGCGGCGCTTTTCCGCGATGCCGGCTATGAAGGCGCCAAGATCGAGACCATCGCGGCGCAGGCCGAAGTCTCGGTCGGCACGATCTACAACTACTACCGGAACAAGGGCGACATCCTCGGCGCCATCGTTTCGATGGAGGTCAACGAGGTGCTGAATGCCGGGCGCGGCGTGGTGGCCAACCCGCCGGCCAATGTCGGCGACGCTTTCGATACGCTGCTCGGCATCTATATCGAGCATTCGCTGCATTATCTCAGCAAGGAGATGTGGCGGCAGGCGATGGCGATCTCGACGCAACTGCCCGACAGCCCGTTCGGCCAGGCCTATACCGCGCTAGACCGCGCCCTGACTGAGCAGATCCGCGCACTGATCGCCCGCCTGCAGGCGCTCGGCCTGGTACGCCGCGACATCGACGGGCCGGCGCTCGGCGAACTCATCTTCAACAACATGAACATGATGTTCATCGAATTCGTGAAGCGCGAGGAAGCGAGGATTGCCGAGTTGCGCACGGCGATAAGAAGGCAAAACAGGATCTTGGTGGCGGCGATCGGAGTGTAAGAAGATCAAGGGCGAGTAGGGCCTGCAACACTAATCGCCGCAACGGAGCATCGCCTAACGGTTGATCAGCCATAGAATGGCCGAGAGCACGATGCTGACCAGTACCCCCGTGGTGATAGGGACATAAAGCCTGAAGTTCTCACGCTCGATCACGATATCGCCGGGCAGCCTGCCAAGGCCGGCCCGGGCCAACCAAGGCCACAGCAGGCCTATGGCGACTATGCTGAGACCAACGACGATCAGAGTTCGCGACATGGCAGCATCCTGCCGGAAATAGCATCGTGCCAGAAATATGGTGTTGACGGGTCTTGCAAGCAGCGCTTCCTCTCGATGTTGCCTCTTGAGTTGAGGTTGAAATCTGTTACAACCTAAAAGGGTATCAAGGGAGGGTTGGATGCAGATTTCCATCTGGCATTGGGCAATACTGCTGCTGCTGATCGGCGTGCCTGTCTTTTTTGCTGTCCGATCTGCGACAAAGCCCTCAGGGAATCCAGCAGCCCCTGTGGGAATTGGCGGCTGGCTTATGCTGCTGGCGATCCTTCAGGCTCTCTCCCCGCTACGCACGCTCGTCTCATTGGGCTCATCGAGTGAAGGCTACCGACAGCTCAGGACGCTCCCGAATGGCACTTTGGCGGTCTACGGCGAGATTGCCCTCTTGCTGGCGTTTATGGTGTTCCAGGTGGTTGTGCTCTTTGCGATGCTGCTGCGGAGTTACCGCTTCAAGCTGCTGTTCCTGTATCAGTGGCTTGCAATTCCAATCGTGTTTATTCTGGACGCGGTGTGGATCTCAGCGGTTATGAGCGCTCCTGTGAGCTTGGTGCTTGCAGGGGGTGCGCTGGTAATGCCCGCAGTTTCTTTTGTACTGACCGGGATCTGGGTCGCCTACGTCTACAAGTCGGTCAGGGTGAGAAACACGTTCGACAGGGTCGCGATATCCGGTCAGGTCGCGAGTGCGTCATAGAGCTTGCCGCGAGTCCTATGTATCGCTGCCGACAAAAATGCCGGGTGCCTAGTATGGACCCGAATCAGCCAGCCGTTAGGCCCGCTCGAGCGAGGATTTCAGGAGCCGGCGTAACATGCCCGTGCGGCTTGCAGTAGACGGGGTCGATCGCGCGATAGCCGAGCAGATGGCCGAGTGGCGCCAGGATCGCCAGCGCCACTCGCTGAATCGCAGGTGGCGGGTGCGTGAAGACGATCACGTCGGCAAATTCCCTGGCAATGACCGCCGCCTGAAGCGGCGAAGGCCTGCCTTTTCTGTCCACCTTGCCGGCATTGGCCAAGCCGAAGAGCATGCCGATCAGCAGCTCGAAACGGTTCGGGTCGACATTGTCCGCACCTGGCGCCCGGTCGACTTCGACCAGGACATGCGCTTCTTCGGTTTTGCTGCTGTTCCACCAATCATGTGCGACGCCTGCTTCGACCGTGGCGGATTGGTCGGGCCCCAGGGACAAAGTCTTCCCGGCGATGCTAGCGTCGAGTTGGCCACGAAGGACGGTAAACCGTTCTGTCAGGTTCGGGTGGAAGTGCTCGCCCACCACGGCGGCTCCCGGCCGGGCGGTCAGATGAGCGATGCCTGGCCCCTGGCCGCGGTCTTCGGTGCCACGCAGGATGACTGCATATTCGCCGGTCACCTTGTTCTCGTAGACATCTCCACAGCGTGACATAGATCAGCTCCGGGTTTCAGAGCACCAGGGCCTGGCAATTTATCGTCAAAGGGTCGGTCGTTCAACGACGCTTGAACGGGCGATTGCGGAAACACCAGCCGCCGGCTCCTCGTCAATGCGGGCGATCAGCGCTCTACCGAATATGCTTGGGCGGCCGCGCTCGTGGAAACGGCACGACCGTCAGTGGCGCCTTGCGGAATTCCGCGATGGCTATTTCTTCAATCAGCGCGTCGAGGGCCTCGTTGACGCGTCGGCTCGTTTCATCCGCGCCGCAGAGGCGGTTTTGTGTGCACTCCAAAAGCTCGCGCGCCGCGGCGAAATCACTCCGCATGACAACACCCGTTGGTTTTGGCCCGCCGCACGAACATTGTCGGCGCGCTTAATTGAGCGAGTGCTAATATACACAGGGGTAATTTAATCGAATGCTGTTAAAATGGCCCGGAACCCGGAGAGAGGCCGAAATGACGGCCCTATAGGGGCCAGACACGAATAGGTTTGGCGTCTCCTAGTATGGGACGCCAAAACGCAATCTGGCGTCAGATTAAGCCGGCAATCTCAGGCAAAGTTTGTGGCTCCCCGACGGGGACGGAACGCGCGGGCCTAGTAGGTTCTTGGGCGGCTTAGAAATTCTCGGGCGGCGGCAATCTGGCGTCGATGCTCGCGAAGGAATGCCGCGCCGAAACAAATGGCGAATGCCAGTACCGAAAGGCTTGTCGTTGCTCTTGATGCAGGATCGGGATCGGGACTTATCAGGAAACGGAAGCCGAACGCGAAGGCGAAGACGACAACGCCACCAAACATGCCGCTGACGAAGGGGGCGGTCGTGCGTCTCTGCTCCAACGAAGACTCCTATGGTTTCCCCTGGGGTTTTTCCGCTAGGGAACTATGGTTTCCGCTAGGGAATATATGCGTTGAAGCTGATGTGCCACCGATCCTGACGGCCCCGGCCTGTGGATATCGGGGATGAGCAGATATCAGGCGCCCCGAGGTCTCAAGCAGCCCGTACTGGTGCCCCCGGACGGGATCGAACCGCCGACCTTCGGTTTACAAAACCGCTGCTCTACCAGCTGAGCTACAAGGGCACGGCGCTCCGGTTAGCATATTTGCTGCGCCAGTAAAGACAAAACTCCGTTTTTCGGTTCCCGGCGAACGCGCCGGTTCTGCCGCCAGGGCGTCCTGAAAACGGCCAATTCGCTTCCTATATTGATCGAAGGTGCAATCGCATCAGCGAGGCAGTCGCATGATCAGGTTTGTCATCATTCTCCCGCTCGTCGTCGTGGCCTGGGTTCTCCTGGTGAAGCTCATCAAGGATCTGAAGCGCGCCAATATCGACTGGACCGGCGTCACCACCATCATCGGCTTCATCGCGCTCGCCTTCTGGCTTCGCCATATCACCGGCATGGGCTGAGGCCTGCCGGTTGTTCCGGTGAACTGTCGACGGTGCGACCGTTCGTACGCGCGGCTGATGGCATCAGGGCGTGCGATTTCCCCCCGTCGAGAAAAAATCCAAAAGATCTTCGAACCTTTTTCCATGTTGCGACGACTGACGGTCAAGAGGCGGTTGGATCGCCTCCCACAACAAGGAGATCGTCATGTTCAATCGCACCGTCGTTTCCGGCCTCGTCGCCACCACTGTCGCCGCAGCCATGCTGGTCGGCACGGTTCAGCCTTCGGCCGCCCATCACAAGCACAAGCACCTCGGCATCGGTATTGCCGCAGGCGTCGGCGGCTTCCTGCTCGGCAGCGCGCTGGCCCAGCCGCGCACCGTCTATATCGAGGAAGACGGCGGCTCCTGGCACATCCGGCGCTGCCTCAACCGCTACCAGAGCTACGACCCGTACTCGGACACCTATGTCGGCTACGACGGCTATCGCCATCGCTGCCGGCTTTGAGAGCCACTATGCCAGCTTTGAGAGGAGGTGACCGTTTCAGGCAACCGGAAGAAGGGGCACCCCACTGCCCCTTTTTCTGTGTGAACGGCGGGAGCACCCTGCGTGCGTTTGCGCTGCCCCTCACCCTTACCCATTCCGGGGCGAGCCGCTTGTCTCGCCCGTCCTCCGGACCCCCGTGAAGAACGGGGAGAGGGGTCGCCAGCGTTGCGTCCAAGCCCCTTCTCCCCGTTCTCCACGGGGAGAAGGTGGCGGCAGCCGGATGAGGGGTGGCGCCGCGACCGATAATGATCGTATTCAGCCGATGTACAGCGATTTCCCAACAGCCTAATCTACTGCCGAGCCGAAACAGGGAGAGGGCGCTTGGGCGAGCACGATCCGAACGAACAGCCGATCGAGACGGATTTCCGCAACGGCACAATCACCACAGTCGGCATCCTGCTGGCGTTCTCGCTGGGCTTCATCACGCATTGGGCCGCCAACCCGATACAATGGGAAATCTATCACCTGGCCGCCGTCGCGCCGACTTTGATCGGCATTGCCCTGCAGATACGAGCGCTGCGGTTGCTGCTCGACACAACGTCTCTACAACGGCGCGTTTATGAACGCGCCAACCGTATCTTCATTGCCGGTCTCATCTTCACCGCCTGCGGAGTTGGGCTGGCGATGCTGCTTGATTTCTACGATCTATCGACAAAGAGCGCGGTGCCCGGGGGCTAGCCCTGGCCATCCTGGCAGGTGTCGCACCATTCGGCGCTGGTCAGCGCTGCCATGCGCTCGGTTCGCTGCCAAGGCCGGCAGGGGTCGGCAGGCCGCCGATCATCCTCGTCACCTCCGCTGCCGCATCGCGCACCAGCGGGCCGATCTCGGCCAGCCGTTCCGGCGTGACCCGCACCGTCGGCCCGGAGACCGAAACGCCGCCGATCGGCTCGCCGAATTCGTTGAAGATGGCGGCGGCAACGCAGCGCATACCCGGATGCCGCTCCTCGTCGTCGACCGACCAGCCGCGCAGCTTGATTGTTACCAGGTCGCGGGCGAGCGCCGAGATGTCGGACAGCGTGTTTTCAGTGAAGCGCTCCAACCCGGCCCGGCGCAGGATGGTGGCGACGCGCTCCGGCTCGAGATGCGCCAGCACCGCCTTGCCGATGCCCGAGGCATGGAAGGAGCTGCGCGTGCCCGGCCGGAAGAAGGCGCGGATCGCCTGGTGCGTCTCGACCTGGCTGACGAAGACGACGCAATCGTCCTCGGCGACGCCGAGATTGGCCGTCTCGCCGGTCTTCTCCATCAATTCCTGCATGACGATACGGGCGCGGTCGACCAGCTTGCGGCGACGCAGGAAGGCTGCGCCCATGCGATAGGTCTCGACGCCGATCGACCACAGCTGATCGGTGCCGTCGAACTCGACCATGCCATGGTTCTCCAGCGTCGTCAGCATGCGGTAGGCGGTGGATGCCGGCAGACCGGAACTGGCGGCGATCTCGCTCAGCGACAGGCCACTGCCATCGGCGACGATTGCCAGGATACGCAGCGCCCGGTCCAGCGACTGCACCGAAGCGGCCTCAGCCGGGCCGTTGAAAGAGCGCGGCCGGCCGCGCTGACGTTTTTCGGTGGTTTCCATCGGGTTCATTCTTGGCCCTGTTCGCCCAAACGAGCAATGAAAAAGTTTTTCATCGATTGCGAAGCGAATTCGTGGAAAACAGAAAGACCAATAAATTCAACCCATAAGAACTGTTTTCTCGTAATGAAAAAATATTCTGAAAAAATTGAAAAATCGTCGTTGCGCTGGCATCATCGGCTATCAACAATTCCGTGGAGGCTGACATGGCCAGGATGCGCGCAGTCGACGCAGCGGTTCTCGTTCTTGAAAAGGAAGGCATCTCCTGTGCCTTCGGCGTGCCGGGTGCTGCGATCAACCCGCTCTATTCGGCGCTGAAGGCGAGGGGCAGTATCCGCCACATCCTTGCGCGTCACGTCGAGGCGGCCTCGCATATGGCCGAAGGGTTTACCCGCGCCAGATCGGGCAATATCGGTCTGTGCATCGGCACTTCGGGTCCAGCCGGCACCGACATGATCACCGGCCTCTATTCGGCCGCTGCCGATTCTATTCCGATCCTCTGCATTACCGGGCAGGCACCGCGCGCGCGTCTTAACAAGGAGGATTTTCAGGCCGTCGACATTGCCGCTATCGCCGCACCCGTCGCCAAATGGGCGGTCACCGTCATGGAGCCCTATCTGGTGCCGATGGCGCTGCAGAAGGCGTTCCATCTGATGCGCTCGTCGCGGCCGGGGCCGGTGCTGGTCGATTTGCCGGTCGACGTGCAACTGGCGGAGATCGAGTTCGACATCGATGCCTATGAGCCGCTGGTGCCGTTCAAGCCGGCAATGTCGCGCGCCCAGGCGGAGAAGGCGCTGAAAATGCTCAACGCGGCCGACAAGCCTGTCATCGTCGCCGGCGGCGGCATCATCAATGCCGACGCGTCCGATCTGCTGATCGAGTTCGCCGAGGTCACCGGCGTGCCTGTCATTCCGACGCTGATGGGCTGGGGCGCGATCCCCGACGACCACCGGCTGATGGCCGGCATGTGCGGGCTGCAGACCTCGCATCGCTACGGCAATGCGACGATGCTCGAAGCCGATTTCGTTTTCGGCATCGGCAACCGCTGGGCCAACCGCCACACCGGTTCGGTCGACGTCTACACCAGGGACAAGAAATTCATCCACGTCGACATCGAGCCGACGCAGATCGGCCGGGTCTTCGCACCGGACCTTGGCGTCGTCTCGGATGCCGGTGCAGCGCTTAAGATGCTGCTCGACGTCGCCACCGAGTGGAGGACGGCCGGAAAATTGCGCGACTGGTCGGGCTGGGCCGGCCAATGCCGGCAGCGCAAGAAGACGATGAAGCGCAAGACCCATTTCGACCAGGTGCCGCTGAAGCCGCAGCGCGTCTACGAGGAGATGAACAAGGCGTTCGGCCGCGACACCACCTATGTCACCACGATCGGCCTGTCGCAGATCGCCGGGGCGCAATTCCTGCACGTCTACAAGCCGCGCAACTGGATCAATTGCGGCCAGGCCGGCCCGCTCGGCTGGACATTGCCGGCAGCGCTCGGCGTTCGCGCCGCCGATCCGGACCGCACCATTGTGGCGCTGTCCGGCGACTATGATTTCCAGTTCATGATCGAGGAACTGGCGGCTGGCGCGCAGCACAAATTGCCCTACATCCATGTCGTCGTGAACAACGCCTATCTCGGCCTGATCCGCCAGGCGCAGCGCGGCTTTTCTATGGATTTCGAGGTCAGCCTGGCCTTCGAGAACGTCAATCGGAAGGACGAGCCTGAGGCTGGCTATGGCGTCGACCACGTCGCCGTTGCCGAGGCGATGGGCTGCAAGGCGGTCCGGGTGCGCCGGCCGGAGGAATTCGCCGGTGCCTTCGAGGAGGCGCAGCGGCTGATGAACGAGCACCAGGTTCCGGTCGTGCTCGAATTCATCCTCGAGCGCGTCACCAACGTTTCGATGGGCACCGAAATCGACAAGATCACCGAATTCGAGGAGCTTGCCGAACATCACGAAGATGCCCCCACGGCGATCGTCATGCTCGACTAAGCTGTTTTATGAGGAACTACTGCCATGCCACGGTTTTCAGCCAATCTTTCGATGCTCTTTGGCGAGCATGACTTCCTCGACCGCTTCGATGCCGCCGCCCGCGCCGGCTTCAAGGGCGTCGAATATATCGGCCCCTATGACCATGCGCCGGATGTCGTCGCGGCTAGGTTGAAGAAGAACGGGTTGACGCAGGTCCTGTTCAACCTGCCTGTCGGCGACTGGGCCAAGGGCGAGCGCGGCATTGCGATCCTGCCGGACCGCATCCCGGAGTTCCGGCAAGGCATTGCCAAGGTCGTCACCTATGCGCACGCGCTAGGCTGCGAGCAGGTCAACTGCCTCGCCGGCATCGCGCCGCAGGGCGTCGATCGCTCCGTGCTGGAAGACGTCTTCGCCGAAAATCTGGCTTTCGCGGCCGAAAAGCTGGAGCAGGCCGGCATCCGGCTGCTGATCGAGCCGATCAACATCCGCGACATTCCGGCCTTCTTCCTGAATTACTCGGATCAGGCCCTGGCGCTGATCGACCGCGTCGGCTCGAAGAACCTGTTCCTGCAATACGACATCTATCACATGCAGATCATGGAGGGGGATCTCGCCCGTACCATTGAGGCAAACCTCAACCGCATCGCGCATATCCAGCTTGCGGACAATCCCGGCCGTCATGAGCCGGGGACGGGCGAGATCAATTTTCCCTTCCTGTACAACCACATCGACCGCATCGGCTATTCCGGTTGGGTCGGGGCGGAATACAAGCCGAAGGGCGGAACGGAAGCCGGGCTCGGGTGGTTTCGGGAGTTGGCCGGGCAGGCGGCGGCATAGACGCTACTTATCGCCGCTTTAACAAGAAACGGAGAAAGACATGGAAACCATCGGCTTCATCGGCCTCGGCATCATGGGCGCGCCGATGGCGGGGCATCTGCTT
This sequence comes from Mesorhizobium sp. M0751, assembly GCF_040320265.1. Classification (NCBI taxonomy): domain Bacteria; kingdom Pseudomonadati; phylum Pseudomonadota; class Alphaproteobacteria; order Hyphomicrobiales; family Phyllobacteriaceae; genus Mesorhizobium; species Mesorhizobium sp. M0751. The sequence goes on along the minus strand of NZ_JAMYPH010000020.1, from coordinate 50,397 downwards.
GATGCCGGCTATCAAGTCTTCGCCAGCGACCACCGCTCGAAACCGCCGGCCGATCTCGTCGACAAGGGTCTGAAGATCGTCTCTGGCCACAGCGCCGTCGCGAAAACGGCCGACATTGTCATCACCATGGTTCCGGATACGCCGCAGGTGGCCGATGTGCTGTTCGGCGAAAATGGCGTCGCGTCCGGGCTGACAAGCGGCAAGCTGGTCATCGACATGAGCTCGATCTCGCCGATCGAGACCAAGGAATTCGCAAAAAAGATCAACGATCTCGGCTGCGACTATCTCGATGCGCCGGTGTCGGGCGGCGAGGTCGGCGCCAAGGCGGCGTCGCTGACCATCATGGTCGGCGGCGAGGAAAAAGCCTTCGAACGCGCCAGGCCCATCTTCGAGAAGTTGGGCAAGAACATCACGCTGGTCGGACCGAACGGCGTCGGCCAGACAACCAAGGTCGCCAATCAGATCGTGGTCGCGCTGACCATCGAAGCCGTCGCCGAAGCGCTTGTCTTTGCTTCAAAAGCCGGCGCCGATCCGGCCAAGGTCAGGCAAGCGCTGATGGGTGGGCTGGCCGCCTCGCGCATCCTAGAAGTGCATGGCGAGCGCATGGTCAAGCGCAGCTTCGCGCCCGGCTTCCGCATCGAACTGCACCAGAAGGATCTCAATCTCGCGCTGGAAGGGGCAAAGGCGCTTGGCGTAGCACTACCCAACACCTCGATGACGCAGCAATTGTTTAACTCTTGCGCGGCGAACGGTGGAGCAAAGGAAGACCATTCGGCACTGGTGCGGGCACTGGAGCGGATGGCTGGCCACGAGGTTGGGTGAGAGTGAGGTGAATTAGTCTGCAATAGCTTCGATGGGCCGACTTCGTTCGACCGCATAGCGTATGAGATCGGCAAAACGTTTCAGAAAATCTTTGGATTCCTCCGATATTCCTTGAGTTCGCCCAAGTGCCTCAACTTGCTTGGTCAAGGAAGTTAAGGATTCGATCGGAAGAGTCGCGTCCTCATAGAAATCTTCGAATTTCAGTATGAGTTCAAACGCGTTTTGGTTTGCAATTGACACGATTTCATGATGCGCAGAGGGACCTACCGATACGCATCGATCGATATGTCCATCTGGATTGAGAACGGCAAAATCCAATGACATGCATTGCGCTCTATTTGCCGCGCGCGAACCACCGTTGGGCCGCATAAAGCGCCACCGCCGCGGCGTTCGACACGTTGAGCGAGCGGATGGCGCCGGCCATGTCTAGCCGGGCAAGCGTCGTCACTGTCTCGCGCGTCTTCTGGCGCAGGCCTTTGCCTTCGGCGCCCAGCACCAATGCGATCTTTTCTCCCGAAAAACTCTTTTCGAGCTCCGCCGGACCGTCCGAATCCAGCCCTATCGTCTGGAACCCGGCCTCGTGCAGTTGGCCGAGTGCGTCGGCGAGGTTCTTCACCTCGATCTGATCGATGTGCTCCAGCGCACCGGAGGCCGACTTCGCCAGTACGCCGGATTCCTGCGGGCTGTGGCGCGCCGTGGTGATCAGCGCACCGGCGCCGAAGGCCACTGCCGAGCGCAGGATCGCGCCGACATTGTGCGGATCGGTGATCTGGTCGAGCACCAGTACCAGCCTGGCGTCGCCAAGCGCATCGAGCCGCTTCGGTTTCAGCGGCTCGGCCTCGATCAACACGCCCTGGTGCACGGCATCGGAGCCGGTGACCTTGTCGATGTCCCTGGGTTCGACCAGTTCCGCCTTGAAGGGTAAAGCGCCGAGATCGGCGATTGCCAGTCGCTCGGCAGCGTTGCGCGTCACCAGCATTTTTCTGATCTTGCGCCGCGGATTGTCGAGTGCCGCCCGCACGGTGTGCAGCCCGTAGAGCCGCACCAGCCCATCCGCCGGGTTCTCGCCGGGCGGCACCGGCTGGCGCGGCCTGAACGCCGGCGCGCCGCCGCTCTTCTCGTCACGATGCGCGCGGCGCAGCTTGGCGTAGTGGGTGTCTTTCGGGGTCTTGGATTTGTTATCGTTGCTCATGGCCGGCTTCTATAGCCGTGTCGTCCGGCCATGGATACAGCTGCACAAGCTGCTTGTCGGGCGAGGTGCGAAATTCAGCGCTTTTTGCCGGGCTGTTGCGGTTGACAGTTTTGGGCGCTGCCGCCATAAGGCGCTTCGCGGAAGGGCTGCTTTGGCAGCCGCGACGCGTCGATGCCTCGTTGCATGGCTCCGGCGGCAGACTGGAGAGGTGCCCGAGTGGTTAAAGGGGACGGACTGTAAATCCGTTGGCTATGCCTACGTTGGTTCAAATCCAACCCTCTCCACCACTGCCGGCCCGGAAGCCCTGAAACGCAGAGCGAGCGTCGGAGCGGATCCGATGCTTGACTGAAAGGCGCGGGTATAGCTCAGTGGTAGAGCAGCAGCCTTCCAAGCTGAATATGCGGGTTCGATTCCCGCTACCCGCTCCAGATTTCCCCCAGCCGCGGCGCACCTCGCGCACGATCCCGAAGCAGGTTGCGCGTCCAAACGGGCGCGCATCTTAATCTGTGTTACCGTTGTCCCGAACCGCAGGCAGCGTTGGGCGGAAGGCGTCAGCTCGCGAATTTGCTGAATATGGACGCGAGCTGGTTCTGCTGCGGCACTTGCCCGTTCGGCGTCAGCTGATCGACAAGCCCGGGCAAGGCCGCGGACAATTGCTGGAGCAATTCCTGCTGGTTCAGACCCGTCCTTTGCGCGATCTCCTGGATGATCTGCGGGCCGAGGGCACTGCCCAGATCGTTGGGGTTGATCGGCTGGTTCTGACCGGTGCCGACCCACGAATTGGCGACGTTGCCGTGGCCGGCGTCCTTCAGTTTGTCGAGCAGGCCGCCCAGACCGCCGAGCAGTCCGCCGTCGGCGGATGCGGTTGTATCAGGCGGGACGGCGGCAGGGCTCTGCGCCGCCTCCGGCTGGGCGGAACTTCCACCGCTCAGCATTTTTCCCACCAAAAGTGCGCCGAGCGCGATCATCAGCGGCTTGGCAACGTTGCCGCCGGGAACGGCATTGTCAAACAGTCCCATTGTGGATCTCCATGTCAAATTGCCCGTCCGTCTCCGACAATGACGCATTCATCGCGAATTTCAAGCCGGTTTGAGCTTTCCGTAATCATGATTTTCAAGTTGGCTTGAGCTTTGCTTAATAATGTGGAAGTAATCGGGTGCGGGGAACGGAGAGGAAAAATGTCAATATTAAGCTGGATTATTCTCGGCGTCATCGCCGGCTTCATTGGCAGCAAGATCGTCAATAAAAGCGGGCAAGGCCTTGTGCTCGACATCGTGCTCGGGATTGTCGGGGCTATCGTCGGCGGGCTCATCTTCAGCGCGTTTGGCGCGTCGGGCGTTACCGGGCTCAACATCTATAGCCTGATCGTAGCCGTGGTCGGTGCCGTGGTTGTCCTGTGGGCTTATCACCAGTTCAGCGGCAAGAGGGCACTCTAGAAGCCGTTCGGCCGTTGCGTCGGCATTCACCCGAATGCCGACCGCTACTCGCCGGCATCTTCGGCGACCGCGTGTTCTCTGTATTGCGGCAGATCGTCGGTGATCGTGAACCACTTCGCCTTGGAGCCGACGAAGATGTGCTGCGTCGGGCGGATGGTCGGCTCGTCGATGAGGGTTCCCATGGCGACATGCACGAAGGCACCGTCGCGGACCACCGAATAAAGCAACGAGCCGCAGGTCTTGCAGTGCGCGTTATGGCCGGTTTCGTCGCCGAAGATCATGAGATTGTCCTCGCCGCTCGCCAGGCTCAGCCTGTCGCGCTCGATGCCGGCGAATGGCTTGAAGGCCGAGCCGGTGGTGCGCCGGCAGTTCGAGCAGTGGCAGTTCGCGGCATAGACGAACGCGTCCGCCACCGCGTACTGAACGGCGCCGCACAGGCACTTTCCAATAAGCCTGCGGTTGCGTGAATTCTGGTTGTCATCCGGGCTTGCCACGCGCTCCTCCCATTGTGCAGGCCGATTTCAGTTTCAAGCGACGACGGTCAACCGGCGCTTGCGCTCGTCGAGCGAGACGATGGTCAACCCGCTGGCCACTACCAGCAGGATGCCGCAGATGGCCAGCGCATTCGGGAGCTGCCGGAAAACCACCAGGCCTGAAATCACCGCCCAGACGGTAAAGCAATAGTAGAACGGCGCCACCACGCTGGTCGGCCCGACGCGATAGGCCATGAAGATGAAGAAGTGGCCGAAGATCAGGAACAGTCCGGCGCCGCCCATCAGCAGCAGGTGACGGGTCCCAGGCACCACCCACTGCTCGGAAACCAGATGCGCAACGCCGGCGCCCGCGAGCACCACAATCACCGCGGAAATAGCCACGACCATTCCCGGCACGTCGGCGGCGACCTTGCGTCCGGCCAGATCGCGCGCCGCAGACAGGGCTGCGTTGCCTAGCGCCAGCAGGGCGTAGACCGAAATCCCTTGCATTGTCGGTTGTGCCACCATCACCGCGCCGACAAAGCCGAGCCCAATCAGCGCCAGGCGTACCCCGCCGATCCGTTCGCCAAACAGCATCGAGGAGCCGACCAGCATCAGCAAGGGCGTGATCTGCCCGAGCGCGGTCGAATCGGCGATCTGCATGTTGGCGAGCGCCACCACGTAGCAAAGGATCGCACCCAGTTCGAGCATGTTCCTGCGCAAAACCTTGGTGTCGAGGATCAGCGGGATCTGCTTGCCATAGCCCAGCATGAACAGCAGCGGAATGCCCCACAATGTTGCCGCAGCGCCGCGCAGGAACAGCACCTCATAGGGCGGCAGTCCCGCGGTTGCGAGCTTCATCATCGTGTCGTTGACAATGTAGGACCCGGTCGAAACGACCATGAACAGCGGGCCTCGTATGGCAGTCGGGATGAAATGCATCGGTCCACGAAATCAGACCGGCGCCAGGGCGGCAATGGGCCAGATCCGGCTGTAAATCCGGCAAAGCCGTGAGCCGCCGCCGTAACCATTCCATTTGCCCTTGTTCGTTCCTATATCCGCGCCACATTCTCCGAAACCGGATCACGCGTTCGGGCGGGCGGGCGCGCTCGGCGACAAGGCACTTGTGTTTTTCGGCCTTAGTCGCTAATCGCCCCGCATTCGACTGAACTGAAGGTCCAGGCCGTCCCCAGGCCGTCCAAGGAAAGAGACTATGGCAAAAGGTAAATTCGAGCGCACTAAGCCTCATGTGAACATTGGCACGATTGGTCACGTCGACCATGGCAAGACGTCGCTGACGGCGGCGATCACCAAGTATTTTGGCGAATACAAGCGCTACGACCAGATCGATGCGGCGCCGGAAGAAAAGGCGCGCGGCATCACCATTTCGACGGCGCATGTCGAATACGAGACGGCTGCCCGCCACTATGCCCATGTCGACTGCCCCGGCCACGCCGACTATGTGAAGAACATGATCACCGGTGCCGCGCAGATGGACGGCGCGATCCTGGTGGTGTCGGCCGCCGACGGCCCGATGCCGCAGACCCGCGAGCACATCCTGCTCGCCCGCCAGGTCGGCGTGCCCTCGATCGTGGTGTTCTTGAACAAGGTCGACCAGGTCGACGACGCCGAGCTGCTCGAGCTGGTCGAGCTCGAGGTGCGTGAGCTTTTGACCAAGAACGAGTTCCCCGGCGACGACATTCCGATCGTCAAGGGTTCGGCGCTTGCCGCGCTTGAAGATAGCGACAAGAAGATCGGCGAGGACGCCATCCGCGAACTGATGGCTGCGGTCGATGCCTACATCCCGACGCCGGTTCGTCCGCTCGACAAGCCGTTCCTGATGCCGATCGAGGACGTGTTCTCGATCTCGGGCCGCGGCACGGTGGTGACCGGCCGCGTCGAGCGCGGCGTCGTCAAGGTCGGCGAGGAGCTGGAGATCGTCGGCATCCGTCCGACCACCAAGACGACCTGCACGGGCGTCGAGATGTTCCGCAAGCTGCTCGACCAGGGCCAGGCCGGCGACAACATCGGCGCGCTGTTGCGCGGTGTCGACCGTGAAGGCGTCGAACGCGGCCAGGTCCTGGCCAAGCCCGGCACCGTCAAGCCGCACAAGAAGTTCGTTGCCGAAGCCTACATCCTGACCAAGGACGAGGGCGGCCGCCACACGCCGTTCTTCACCAACTACCGTCCGCAGTTCTATTTCCGCACGACGGACGTGACCGGCATCGTGTCGCTGCCGGAAGGCACCGAGATGGTGATGCCGGGCGACAACATCACCGTCGATGTCGAGCTGATCGTGCCGATCGCCATGGAAGAGAAGCTGCGCTTCGCCATCCGTGAAGGCGGCCGCACCGTCGGTGCCGGCATCGTCGTCACCATCAAAGAGTAATCGCCGGCGCTGCCGGTTGAGATCGGATGCAAAAGGGCGGTCTTCGGGCCGCCCTTTTGATTCTGATATTCTGGCAATGGATTAACCGCATTGCTTCAAATCCTGTTGCAAGCGCCTCTGCCATAACTAGTATAGGTTGCATCGAGGGGGCTGCCCGAATGGTTCCATGGCGCCGTTTGCATAGTCAGGCATGGTGGTCGCTAGGGCTGATCTGCCTGGCGTCGTTGCTTGCCATGGGCCACGCTGCATTCGCAGCGGATGCAAAGAAATCCACGCCGGAAAAATCCACGCCGGATTTCGGCCCGACGATGCGGTTCGTCGTCGTCCGCAGCAGCGCGCCGGGCTGCGAGCCGACCTGTCCGGAATGGATATCGGCGGAAGGCTCGATTGAAGCCGGCACGCCGGCCCTTTTCAAGCGCACGCTTAAGGCGCTTGGCGCCCGAAAGCTGCCGATCGTCGTCGATTCCCCCGGCGGCAATGTCGAAGCGGCGCTGACACTTGGCCGCCTGATCCGCAAGAACAAGCTCGATATCGCCGTCGGCAAAACCCGCTTCGCCGGCTGCCTGCCAGATATGAAGAACTGCAAGGAAAACGACGGCAAGAGCGCCCGTTATTTCGGCGATGCCTATGGCAACGGCGCCATCTGCAATTCCGCCTGCCCGTTGATGTTTTCCGGTGGCATCCGGCGCGTGGTCGGGGAGTGGGCCTTTCTCGGCGTCCATCAGATCACCACGACCTATATCCGGACGAAACTGCTGTACCGCACCACCTACCGCATGGTGAAAGGCAAGAAGAAGATACTCAGCACCAGGGTCGTCAGCCGGAAGAACGCGGGCAGCTACAAGACCTACGAAATGAACAAGCCGCTGGAGCGGAAGCTGGCGGCGTATCTGAAGGAGATGGGCGTCGGCCTGGGCGTGCTCGAGACCATGAAAAGCACGCCGGCCAGCAGCATCCAGCAACTGGCTCCCTACGACATGCTGCAAATGAATCTCGTCACCAGTCTGGATGCCGTCGACCTGCTGACCGCGCCAACCCTGTGCAAATCCGATCCGTTGCCGGCGAGTTGCAGGGAAGTGCCGGCGCCGGCGAATATCGCGAAGCCGGCCGGGCAAGTGGTGGCGAACGCCGAGCCTGCACCTCTGGGGCTCGAAACCCCGCCGGCGAAGGAGGTCGCTGACATGCGCTTCGTCCTGGTCCGCGGCAGCAACCCGCTATGCAATCCCAATTGCCCGGAATGGATCTCGGCCGAAGGCACGATTACCGCTGACACGGCCGAAAAATTGCGCCAACTGCTTGATAGCGTCGGCGACCGGCGCCTGCCCATCGTAGTCAGTTCGCCGGGTGGCGACGTGCTCGGTGCTTTGGCGGCCGGAAGGCTGATCCGCGAACGTAAACTCGACGTCGCCGTGGCGCGGACGGATTTCATCGGCTGCGAGCCGCGGCAGGCCGACTGCACGGCCGAAGATGGCGTCTACAACGGACTGACGGTCGATGCCGGCGGCGAGTGCGGCTCGGCCTGCCCGATCATGCTCGCCGGCGGTGTCAAACGCCTGGTCGGCCCGCGTGCACAGCTGAGCGTGCATTCGATGGGCTTCGAGCAGCGGGTCAAGGCCTATCTCGAGGACATGACTGTTGGACCCGGCATGTTTTCGGCGATGCAATCGGCGCAATACTCGCGCTACCGGCAGCTTGAACCAGAGATGATGCTGAAAGTCGGGCTGACGACCGGGCCTGGGTCCGCGGACGAATTGACTGGGCCTGGCATCTGCAGATCGGAGCCAAGGCCGGAGAACTGCCGCGAGCTCTCGGGCGCCAAGGCTCAGGCCACCACGCCGGTGAAATCATAGGCCGGTCAAATCGTAAGACAGGCATGATAGCCGGGCCGACTGGCCATCGAGGCAGGTTGAGTGGTGCTCGATCTTTCCGCTATCGTCCAGCGAAGACCAGCACGGGAGGGGATCGCAAATGAGCCAGGATGTCCCGACATTGTTCGAATGGGCCGGCGGGTCCGAAGCGCTGAACCGCCTGACCCAGACCTTCTACGACAACGTCTCCCGGGACCCCATCGTCGGGCCGGTGTTCAAGCATATGTCGCCGGACCATCCCGCTCACGTCGCAGCCTTCATCGGCGAAGTCTTTGGCGGACCGAAAACCTACAGCCAAAAGCATGGCGGCCATCGCGAGATGGTGATGCATCATCTCGGCAAGCATCTGACCGAGGAGCAGCGCCGGCGCTGGATCAATCTTCTCGCCGACGCCGCCGACGAGATCGGGTTGCCTGACGACCCAGAGTTCCGCTCTGCTTTCATGGCCTATGTCGAATGGGGATCGCGGCTGGCCAAGATGAACTCCAACCTTGGCGAGACCTGCGATCCCGAGACCGAACCGATACCGGCCTGGGGCTGGGGCGTGCCCGGCGGGCCGTACAAGCCGCCTTCGGGAGACTGACCGGGCACGCATCGGTCGAAAACCCTGCCGCCAGGAAAACGGGTGGCTAAGGAGGTCTCGGTCCTCCAGGCTAACGGTTTAAAGTCGCCGTCGATGGCGGGGCCACATTGAAACCGGAGGCTTTGCGATGAGATCGGAAGGCAAGAAAAATTCAGACAGCGTCTTTGACAGCGACCGCGGATCCCGAAATCCGTTTGGCGTCATGGACGTCCCCACTCCCGACGACGAGGAGGTGTCGGCGTTCGCCGCCGGCGTGAAACTGGAGGGAACTGCAAGCGATGAAAACGCCGAGGCCTGGGTCACCGAAAGCGACCGCGACCGCAACGACACCATCGAAGGCAGCTGGTCCAGCCGATGGAACGGCGGTGCCGACCCCACAATTCCGGGCGACAGCAAGGATAGATGGAAGTCTGGCCGGGGCGAGGTGAAGACAGCGGGAGAGAGAGTTTACCTGCTGTTCGATTGGCATGATGGCGTGCGCAAGGGGCTCATCGATGCGCGGCGCGAGGGTGCTAAAGGGCTGGTGGGAAAATATATCAATCTGACCGACCCACGAATCCTGCGTCCCTGGGTCGGCTTGATCGTCAGCAATCGACGGATCGACGGGAAATGGCCGGGAGGACGCCTGGACTTTCGAAGATGAAGGCCGGGCAGCGCACGTCGCTCTTTACAGAGCGCGCGGAAGCTTTTAGGAAGCGCCTGCTGCGCCGAAATGCGCATACGGGCATAGCTCAGTTGGTAGAGCGGCGGTCTCCAAAACCGCAGGTCGTAGGTTCGAGCCCTGCTGCCCGTGCCATTCTTTGAATGGATACCTAAAAACGATTCTTTTGCGGTGCGGCCTTTGAAAATCGGCTTGTGACTTGCCATATTGCATTAGTTGCGGCATAAGGGCCGCATAGCCGGGACGGGACGACTGGATGGTTCCGAGGCGGCGTTTGGCCATAAAGCGGACACTTGCCACTTGCGTGGATCAAGAATCGGTTTTATGTAGACGAGACAGACACGCGACGCGTGGAGCTGGGAAACCGGCTTTACGCGTCTGATTTGCATGGGCGAAATGATTGCGCTGATTCGGCGCGAACGCACGCTCAAGCGGCACGTCCCGGCCAGCGGGATCATCCAGGAGACCCGGCCAACGGGTCTTGCAGACAGAGCGGCATATGGCTTCGAAAACCACAAATCCCTTCACCTTTCTCCAGCAGGTTCGCGCGGAGACCGCCAAGGTCACTTGGCCGTCGCGGCGCGAAACGATGATCTCGACGGTGATGGTACTTGTGTTCGCGGTCATCGCGATGATCTTTTTCTTTACCGCAGACGTGGCCATGGGCTTTGCGGTCGAAAAAATCCTCGGCCTCGGACAGTAAGTCCGGCGATTACGGAGAAGTCTTGAAATGACCGCGCGGTGGTACATCGTCCACGCCTACTCGAACTTTGAAAAGAAGGTCGCCGAGGACATTGAGAACAAGGCCAAGCAGAAGGGCCTGTCCGCCGACATCGAGCAGATCGTGGTGCCGACCGAGAAGGTCGTCGAGATCCGCCGCGGCCGCAAGGTCGATGCCGAGCGCAAGTTCTTTCCGGGCTATGTGCTGCTGAAGGCCAATCTGACCGATGCCGTGTTCTCGCTCGTCAAGAACACGCCGAAGGTCACCGGTTTCCTGGGCGACTCCAAGCCGGTGCCGATCACCGAAGCCGAGGCCCAGCGTATCCTGAACCAGGTTCAGGAGGGCGTCGAGCGGCCGAAGCCGTCGGTGACGTTCGAGATCGGCGAAGCGATCCGCGTTTCGGATGGACCATTCGCGTCCTTCAACGGTTTCGTCCAGGAAGTGGACGAGGAGCGGGCGCGGCTCAAGGTGGAAGTTTCGATCTTCGGGCGCGCTGTGCCGGTCGATCTGGAATTCGGACAGGTCGAGAAGGGCTGATCCGAAGTCCCTGCACCGGTTTCGGCGGCAGGGAGAGCGGCGCAGAGATCGCGCGGCCAAAAACGGGTGGGAGGCGAATGCGGCTTTAGCCGGCCGCGCGGACCGCACCACCAGACTGCAACCGCCGGCAAGACCGGCATGAGAAAAGGCAGGAAGAGAGATGGCTAAGAAAATTGCAGGCCAGCTCAAGCTCCAGGTTTCCGCGGGATCGGCCACGCCGTCGCCCCCGATCGGCCCTGCGCTTGGTCAGCGTGGCATCAACATCATGGAGTTCTGCAAAGCGTTCAACGCGCAGACCCAGGAAATGGAAAAAGGCTCGCCGGTTCCGGTCGTCATCACCTACTATCAGGACAAGTCGTTCACCTTCGTCATGAAGACGCCGCCCGTGAGCTATTTCCTGAAGAAGGCCGCGAACCTGAAGTCGGGCTCGAAGGAGCCGGGCAAGGTCAAGGCCGGCACGATCGGCCGTGACAAGGTGCGCGCCATCGCCGAGCAGAAGATGAAGGATCTGAACGCAAACGACGTCGAGGCGGCCATGCGCATGGTCGAGGGCTCCGCCCGCTCGATGGGTCTGGAAGTGGTGGGCTGAGATCATGGCAAAGATTGCAAAGCGTGTATCGAAGACCCGCGAAGGCATCGATCCCAACAAGGCTTACGCTTTGGGTGAGGCGCTGAAGCTGCTCAAGGATCGCTCCTCGGTGAAGTTCGACGAGACGATCGAAGTCGCGATGAACCTCGGCGTCGACCCGCGCCATGCCGACCAGATGGTCCGCGGCGTGGTCAACCTGCCGAACGGCACCGGCCGCAGCGTTCGCGTCGCGGTCTTCGCGCGTGGCGACAAGGCCGAGGAAGCCAAGGCTGCCGGCGCCGACATCGTCGGAGCCGAGGATCTGGTCGACATCGTCCAGAAGGGCACGATCGACTTCGACCGCTGCATCGCCACGCCGGACATGATGCCGCTGGTCGGACGTCTCGGCAAGGTGCTCGGCCCGCGCGGCATGATGCCGAACCCGAAGGTCGGCACCGTCACCACCGACGTTACCGCCGCCGTCAAGGCATCGAAGGGCGGCGCCGTCGAGTTCCGCGTCGAGAAGGCCGGCATCGTTCATGCCGGTGTCGGCAAGGTCTCGTTCGACGTCAAGGCGCTGGAAGAAAACGTCCGCGCCTTCGCTGATGCGGTGACCAGGGCAAAGCCGGCTGGTGCCAAGGGCAACTACGTCAAGAAGGTGTCGGTCACCTCGACGATGGGCCCGGGCCTCAAGCTCGACGTCTCGACGCTCGCTGCGTCCTGATACGAACAATTGGATCGGCCGCTAAAACGCTGATCCGTGAAAGAATTCCGGGCCTCCGACCTGTCGGCGGCCCGGTATCGGAAGTCGAAAGGCTTCCGGACATCCTGTCCGAGATTGCAGGCGGCCCCCAAGCCTTAGGTGATGTGGGCCTTAATTCATGTGGGCCTGCATGAGACGGGTGAAGACCGGACAAAGGAGCCACAAGCTCCAATGAAAGGTTCGAACCGTGTTTGCCTTTTGTCTGCGCACCGTCCGGCTTGCCGGCAGGTGTGGCGAAAGGGGGCAGGATCCTCGAGCGTCGTTCGGGAGATCCGTTACTGGATGGCCCGGCCGGCAAAAGGCAACCCGACGCCTGTCCTTCGTAGAGGGCAGGGGTCAACTGGAGATAGGCAGTGGACAGAGCGGAAAAACGCGAACTCGTCACGGGCCTGAATGATGCGTTTTCAAGCGCGGGTTCAGTCGTCGTGGCCCACTACGCCGGTATCACCGTCGCGCAAATGAACGACCTTCGGTCGAAAATGCGCGCCGCCGGTGGCACCGTCAAAGTCGCGAAGAACCGTCTCGCCAAAATCGCTCTTCAGGGCACGGACTCCGCATCGATCATCGAGCTGTTCAAGGGACAGACGCTGATCGCCTATTCGGAGGATCCGATTGCGGCGCCGAAGGTCGCGTCCGATTTCGCCAAGGGAAATGACAAGCTCGTCATTCTCGGCGGCGCAATGGGCACCACCTCGCTCAATGCCGACGGTGTGAAGGCACTCGCCACACTTCCGTCGCTCGATGAGCTGCGCGCCAGGCTGGTTGGCATGATCGCCACGCCGGCAACCCGGATCGCCCAGATCGTCAATGCGCCTGCGGCTTCGGTCGCGCGCGTCATCGGCGCTTACGCCCGGAAGGACGAGGCGGCATGAGGCCGTTCCTCGCTATCACAAACACACGTTCGAACCTTATGAAGGAACATTGCAATGGCTGATCTGGCAAAGATCGTAGACGACCTTTCGAAGCTGACCGTCCTCGAGGCGGCCGAGTTGTCGAAGCTTCTTGAAGAAAAGTGGGGCGTTTCCGCCGCTGCTCCGGTGGCGGTTGCCGCTGCCGGCGGCGCTGCGGCCGCTGCTGCTCCGGTCGAGGAAAAGACGGAATTCGACGTCGTCCTCACCGAGGCAGGCGCTCAGAAGATCAACGTCATCAAGGAAGTTCGCGCCATCACCGGTCTTGGCCTCAAGGAAGCCAAGGACCTGGTCGAGGCGGCTCCGAAGCCGGTCAAGGAAGCCGTTTCCAAGGCCGACGCGGACAAGTTCAAGGCCCAGCTGGAAGCAGCCGGCGCCAAGGTTGAAGTGAATTACGGGTTTATTCCGGGCGTACGGCGTCGCGCGGTCCGCCACTCCTTTCGCGTCGAAGGGAGGCTGCGTAACGCGAAGAGTGCGAAAACCTCTTTCCTGAGGGCCGCAAACCGGCCTTCAGGAAACGGGTTTTCTCCCGTTTCTGGCCCACCGCCGATTGGCGGCGGGTGAAAAGACAAGAAGCCGCCGACAGGCAGCGGGCAACAAGACAGGGCCGCCAAGGTGGCCCGAGATGCAAGGCGAGCCGCGGCGAGGCTCGTCCCGAGAATTGAGCTAAGGAGCGACGATGGCCCAGACCCAGACTTTCAATGGCCGCAGACGCGTACGCAAGTTTTTCGGAAAGATCCCGGAAGTTGCGGAGATGCCGAACCTGATCGAGGTTCAGAAGGCATCCTATGACCAGTTCCTGATGGTGGAGGAGCCCAAGGGCGGGCGTCCTGACGAGGGGCTGCAGGCAGTTTTCAAGTCGGTCTTCCCGATTTCCGATTTTTCCGGCTCCTCGATGCTGGAATTCGTGAAGTATGAGTTCGAGGGACCGAAATTCGACGTTGACGAATGCCGTCAGCGCGACCTGACCTACGCGGCGCCGCTCAAGGTGACGCTGCGCCTCATCGTGTTCGATATCGACGAGGATACCGGCGCCAAGTCGATCAAGGACATCAAGGAGCAGGACGTCTACATGGGCGACATGCCGCTCATGACCTTGAACGGCACCTTCATCGTCAACGGCACCGAGCGCGTCATCGTCTCGCAGATGCACCGTTCGCCGGGCGTTTTCTTCGACCATGACAAGGGCAAGTCGCACTCGTCCGGCAAGCTTCTGTTTGCGGCGCGGGTCATTCCCTATCGCGGCTCGTGGCTCGACATCGAGTTCGACAGCAAGGACGTCGTGCATGCCCGCATCGATCGCCGCCGCAAGATTCCGGTGACGTCGCTGCTGATGGCGCTCGGCATGGACGGCGAAGAGATCCTGTCGACCTTCTACAACAAGATCATCTATAAGCGTGCCGGCGACCATTGGCGCATCCCGTTCAACGTCGAGCGTTTCCGCGGCCTCAAGGCCGTTGGTGACCTGGTCGACGCCGACACCGGCGAAGTCGTCGTCGAGGCCGGCAAGAAGATCACTGCCCGCCAGGCCAGGGCGCTTGGCGAGAAGGGTCTCAAGGCGATCAAGGCGACCGACGAGGATCTGCTCGGCAACTATCTTGCCGAGGATATCGTCAACTACGCGACCGGCGAGATCTTCCTCGAAGCCGGCGACGAGATCGACGAAAAGACGCTGAAAGTGCTGCTCGGCACCGGCGAGGACGAGATCAAGGTCCTCGACATCGACCACGTCAATGTCGGCGCCTATATCCGCAACACGCTCAACGTCGACAAGAACGAGAGCCGCCAGGACGCGCTGTTCGACATCTACCGCGTGATGCGCCCCGGCGAGCCGCCGACGCTCGAAACCGCCGAAGCCATGTTCAACTCGCTGTTCTTCGACAGCGAGCGCTATGATCTGTCGGCCGTCGGCCGCGTCAAGATGAACATGCGCCTCGAGCTCAAGGCCGAGGATACCGTGCGCGTGCTGCGCAAGGACGACATCCTGGCCGTGGTCAAGACGCTGGTCGAACTGCGCGACGGCAAGGGCGAGATCGACGACATCGACAATCTCGGCAATCGCCGCGTGCGCTCGGTCGGCGAGCTGATGGAGAACCAGTACCGCGTCGGCCTGCTGCGCATGGAGCGCGCGATCAAGGAACGCATGTCCTCGATCGAAATCGATACGGTGATGCCGCAGGACCTGATCAACGCCAAGCCGGCGGCTGCCGCCGTGCGCGAGTTCTTCGGTTCCTCGCAGCTGTCGCAGTTCATGGATCAGACCAATCCGCTGTCGGAGATCACCCACAAGCGCCGTCTTTCGGCGCTTGGACCGGGCGGTCTGACCCGCGAGCGTGCCGGTTTTGAAGTGCGCGACGTGCACCCGACGCATTACGGCCGCATCTGCCCGATCGAGACGCCGGAAGGCCCGAATATTGGCCTGATCAACTCGCTTGCGACCTTCGCACGCGTCAACAAATACGGCTTCATCGAGAGCCCGTACCGCAAGATCGTCAACGGCAAGCTGACCAATGAGGTCGTCTATCTCTCCGCTATGGAAGAGGCCAAGCACCACGTCGCGCAGGCCAATGCCGAGCTCGACAAGAATGGTCATTTCGTCGACGAATTCGTCATTTGCCGCAATGCCGGCGAAGTGATGATGGCGCCGCGCGAAAACGTCGATCTGATGGACGTGTCGCCGAAGCAGATGGTGTCGGTGGCCGCGGCCCTGATCCCGTTCCTCGAGAACGACGACGCCAACCGTGCGCTGATGGGCTCGAACATGCAGCGTCAGGCCGTGCCGCTGGTGCGCGCCGAAGCGCCGTTCGTCGGCACCGGCATGGAGCCGATCGTCGCCCGTGACTCGGGCGCCGCAATCGGCGCCCGCCGCGGCGGCATCGTCGACCAGGTGGACGCGACGCGTATCGTCATCCGCGCAACGGAAGACCTCGATCCCGGCAAGTCCGGCGTCGACATCTACCGGCTGATGAAGTTCCAGCGTTCGAACCAGAACACCTGCATCAACCAGCGTCCGCTGGTGCGCATGGGCGACCGGGTCAACAAGGGCGACATCATTGCCGACGGCCCGTCGACCGAGCTCGGTGATCTGGCCCTCGGCCGCAACGTGCTGGTCGCGTTCATGCCGTGGAACGGCTACAACTACGAGGATTCCATCCTCTTGTCCGAGCGCATCGTCGCCGACGACGTCTTCACCTCGATCCACATCGAGGAGTTCGAAGTCATGGCCCGCGACACCAAGCTCGGGCCGGAGGAGATCACGCGCGACATCCCGAACGTCTCGGAAGAAGCACTGAAGAACCTCGATGAGGCCGGCATCGTCTACATCGGTGCGGAAGTGCAGCCGGGCGACATTCTGGTCGGCAAGATCACGCCGAAGGGCGAAAGCCCGATGACGCCGGAAGAAAAGCTGCTGCGCGCCATCTTCGGTGAAAAGGCCTCGGACGTGCGTGACACGTCGATGCGCATGCCTCCGGGAACCTTCGGCACCGTCGTCGAAGTGCGTGTCTTCAACCGCCACGGCGTCGAGAAGGACGAGCGCGCCATGGCGATCGAGCGCGAGGAGATCGAACGCCTCGCCAAGGACCGCGACGACGAGCAGGCGATCCTTGACCGTAACGTCTATTCGCGCCTTTCCGACGTTCTCGTCGGCAAGGAGGCGATTGCCGGGCCGAAGGGCTTCAAGAAGGGCTCGAAGCTGTCGAAGGACACGCTCGACGAGTATCCGCGTTCGCAGTGGTGGCAGTTTGCCGTGGAGAACGAAAAGCTCCAGAGCGAACTGGAAGCCCTGCGTGGCCAGTACGACGATTCCAAGAAGGCGCTCGAGCAGCGCTTCATGGACAAGGTCGAGAAGGTGCAGCGCGGCGACGAGATGCCTCCGGGCGTCATGAAGATGGTCAAGGTCTTCGTGGCCGTGAAGCGCAAGATGCAGCCCGGCGACAAGATGGCCGGCCGGCACGGCAACAAGGGTGTCGTGTCGCGGATCGTTCCGGTCGAGGACATGCCTTTCCTCGAGGACGGCACGCATGCCGATATCGTGCTCAACCCGCTGGGTGTGCCGTCGCGCATGAATGTCGGCCAGATCCTGGAGACGCATCTGGGCTGGGCCTGCGCCGGAATGGGCAGGAAGATCGGCGATCTGATCGACGCGTACAAGACGGCGGGCGATATCAAGCCGCTGCGCAAGACGCTCGAGAGCTTCATGCCGGCCAACGACCGCAACGAGCCGGTCCGCGAATATGACGACGAGAGCATCGTTCGCCTCAGCGAGCAGATGCGCCGCGGCGTCTCCATCGCGACACCGGTGTTCGACGGCGCGCACGAGGCCGACATCAACATCATGCTGGAGCAGGCGGGCCTGCATACCAGCGGTCAGTCGCAGCTCTATGACGGACGCACTGGCGAACCGTTCGATCGCAAGGTGACGATGGGCTACATATATATGCTCAAGCTTCACCACCTTGTGGACGACAAGATCCACGCGCGTTCGATCGGGCCGTACTCGCTCGTTACCCAGCAGCCGCTGGGCGGCAAGGCGCAGTTCGGTGGCCAGCGCTTCGGCGAGATGGAGGTCTGGGCGCTCGAAGCGTACGGCGCCGCCTACACGCTGCAGGAGATGCTGACGGTGAAGTCGGACGACGTCGCCGGCCGCACCAAGGTCTACGAGGCGATCGTCAGAGGCGACGACACCTTTGAGGCCGGTATCCCCGAGAGCTTCAACGTTCTCGTCAAGGAAATGCGGTCTCTCGGCCTCAATGTCGAGCTTGAGAACACCAAGCTCGACGACAACCCGATCCGGCTGCCCGACGCAGCCGAATAAGCAAGACGCTCGGTCGCGGGAGAGGGCTCTCGCGACCGGGGCGCACCCAAATTCTTCGGCCGATGGCCGATCAAGTCGGCGGGCGTTTGGCCCGCGCTAGATGCAAGGGGTTTTCGAGGACCCCGAAAAGGAGAACGGCATGAACCAAGAGGTCATGAATCTCTTCAATCCCCAGGCGCCCGCGCAGGTGTTCGATTCCATCCGGATCTCGCTTGCCAGCCCTGAGAAGATTCTGTCCTGGTCGTTCGGCGAGATCAAGAAGCCGGAGACCATCAACTACCGCACTTTCAAGCCGGAGCGTGACGGCCTGTTCTGCGCGCGCATTTTTGGTCCGATCAAGGACTATGAGTGCCTGTGCGGCAAGTACAAGCGCATGAAGTACAAGGGCGTCATCTGCGAGAAGTGCGGCGTCGAAGTCACGCTGTCGCGCGTCCGCCGCGAGCGCATGGGCCATATCGAGCTGGCGGCACCGGTCGCCCACATTTGGTTCCTGAAGTCGCTGCCGTCGCGCATCGGCACGCTGCTCGACATGACGTTGAAGGACATTGAGCGCGTCCTCTACTTCGAGAACTACATCGTCACCGAACCCGGCCTCACCGCGCTGAAGGAGCACCAGCTGCTCAGCGAGGAAGAGTACATGATGGCCGTCGACGAGTATGGCGAGGATTCGTTCACGGCCATGATCGGCGCCGAGGCGATCCACGACCTTCTGGCCGGCATGGACCTGGAGAAGATCGCCGGCGATCTGCGTTCGGAGCTGGCTTCGACCACCTCCGAGCTCAAGCAGAAGAAGTACCTGAAGCGGCTCAAGGTCGTCGAGAACTTCATGGAATCCGGTAACCGTCCGGAATGGATGATCATGAAGGTGGTTCCGGTGATTCCGCCGGACCTGCGTCCGCTTGTCCCGCTGGACGGCGGCCGTTTCGCCACATCCGATCTGAACGACCTTTATCGCCGCGTTATCAACCGCAACAACCGCTTGAAGCGGCTGATCGAGCTGCGCGCGCCCGGCATCATCGTGCGCAATGAAAAGCGCATGCTGCAGGAAGCCGTCGATGCGCTGTTCGATAACGGCCGTCGCGGCCGCGTCATCACCGGCGCCAACAAGCGTCCGCTGAAGTCGCTGTCGGATATGCTGAAGGGCAAGCAGGGCCGGTTCCGCCAAAACCTGCTCGGCAAGCGCGTCGACTATTCCGGCCGCTCGGTCATCGTCACCGGCCCGGAGCTCAAGCTGCACCAGTGCGGCCTGCCGAAGAAGATGGCGCTCGAGCTGTTCAAGCCCTTCATCTACGCCCGTCTCGACGCCAAGGGTTACTCCTCGACCGTCAAGCAGGCGAAGAAGCTGGTCGAGAAGGAGCGTCCGGAGGTCTGGGATATCCTCGACGAGGTCATCCGCGAGCATCCGGTGCTTTTGAACCGCGCGCCGACGCTGCACCGCCTCGGCATCCAGGCGTTCGAGCCGATCCTGATCGAAGGCAAGGCGATCCAGCTTCACCCGCTGGTCTGCACGGCCTTCAACGCCGACTTCGACGGCGACCAGATGGCGGTCCACGTGCCGCTGTCGCTGGAAGCGCAGCTCGAAGCCCGCGTGCTGATGATGTCGACCAACAACATCCTGCACCCGGCTTCCGGTGCGCCGATCATCGTGCCGTCGCAGGACATGGTTCTCGGTCTCTACTATCTCTCGATCGTCAACCAGAACGAGCCGGGCGAGGGCATGGTGTTTGCCGACATGGGCGAGCTCCAGCACGCGCTCGAGACCAAGGCGGTGACGCTGCATGCCAAGATCAAGGGGCGCTTCCGCACGGTCGACGCCGACGGCAAGGTCGTGTCGAAGATCTACGACACCACGCCTGGCCGCATGATCATCGGCGAGCTGCTGCCGAAGAACCACAACGTGCCGTACGAGACCGCCAACCAGGAGATGACCAAGAAGAACATCTCCAAGATGATCGACACCGTCTACCGCCATTGCGGTCAGAAGGAGACGGTCATTTTCTGCGATCGCATCATGGCTCTCGGCTTCAGCCACGCCTGCCGTGCCGGCATTTCGTTCGGCAAGGACGACATGCTGATTCCGGACGCCAAGATCAAGCTGGTGTCCGACACCGAGGCTTTGGCCAAGGAGTACGAGCAGCAGTACAATGACGGCCTGATCACCCAGGGCGAGAAGTACAACAAGGTCGTCGACGCTTGGGCCAAGTGCTCGGAAAAGGTCGCCGACGAAATGATGGCCCGCATCAAGGCGGTCGAGTTCGAGGACAACGGCCGTCAGAAGCCGATGAACTCGATCTACATGATGTCGCACTCCGGTGCGCGCGGCTCGCCCACCCAGATGCGCCAGCTCGCCGGCATGCGCGGCCTGATGGCCAAGCCCAGCGGTGAAATCATCGAGACGCCGATCATCTCGAACTTCAAGGAAGGCCTCACCGTGCTCGAGTACTTCAACTCGACCCACGGCGCTCGCAAGGGTCTGGCCGACACCGCCTTGAAGACGGCGAACTCGGGTTACCTGACGCGTCGTCTCGTCGACGTGGCGCAGGACTGCATCGTCAACTCGCTCGACTGCGGCACCGACAAGGGCCTCACCATGCAGCCGATCGTCGATGCCGGTCAGGTCGTCGCGTCGGTTGGCCAGCGCGTTCTCGGCCGTACCTCGCTCGACGACATCACCCACCCGGTCACCGGCGAGGTTCTGGTCAAGGCCGGAACGCTGATGGACGAGCGGGACGTGGAACTGATCGAAAAGGCCGGCGTGCAGTCGGTCCGCATCCGTTCGGCGCTGACCTGCGAGGTCAGGGTCGGCGTTTGCGCGGTCTGCTACGGACGCGATCTGGCCCGCGGCACTCCCGTCAACCAGGGCGAGGCTGTCGGCGTCATCGCGGCGCAGTCGATCGGCGAGCCGGGCACCCAGCTCACCATGCGTACCTTCCACATGGGCGGCACGGCGCAGGTGGTGGATTCCTCCTTCCTTGAAGCCTCCTATGAGGGCAAGGTCGAGATCCGCAACCGCAACGTGGTGCGCAACTCCGACGGCCAGCTGATGGTCATGGGCCGCAACATGGCGGTGCTGATCCTCGACGAAGCCGGCAAGGAACGCGCCACGCACCGCGTCACCTACGGTTCGCGCATCTTCGTCGACGATGGCGACAAGGTTAAGCGCGGCCAGCGTATCGCCGAGTGGGATCCCTATACCCGCCCGGTCCTCACCGAAATCGAGGGCAGGGTGTCGTACGAGGATCTGGTCGACGGCATTTCCGTTCAGGAAACGGCCGACGAATCGACCGGCATCACCAAGCGTGAGGTCATCGACTGGCGCTCGACGCCACGCGGCAACGACCTCAAGCCGGCGATTGCCATCCAGGACGCCAAGGGCAAGGTCGGCAAGCTGTCGAAGGGCGGCGACGCCCGCTTCCTGCTCTCGGTCGAGGCCATTCTTTCGGTCGAGCCGGGCGCACAGGTTCGCCCCGGCGACGTGCTGGCGCGTATTCCGATGGAAAGCGCCAAGACCAAGGACATCACCGGTGGTCTGCCGCGTGTGGCCGAACTGTTCGAGGCACGCCGTCCGAAGGATCACGCCATCATCGCCGAGATCGATGGCACGATCCGCTTCGGCCGCGACTACAAGAACAAGCGCCGTATCATCATCGAGCCGCATGACTCGACGCTTGAGCCGGTCGAATACCTGATCCCGAAGGGCAAGCCGTTCCATCTCCAGGACGGCGACGTCATCGAGAAGGGCGACTACATCCTCGACGGCAATCCGGCGCCGCACGACATCCTGGCGATCAAGGGCGTGGAGGCGCTTGCCTCCTACCTCGTCAACGAAATCCAGGAGGTCTACCGCCTGCAGGGCGTGTCGATCAACGACAAGCACATCGAGGTGATCGTTCGCCAGATGCTGCAGAAGGTCGAGATCACCACGCAGGGCGATTCGACCTACATTCCGGGCGACCACGTCGACGTGATCGAGCTGGAAGAGGTCAACGAGCGCCTGGTCGAGGAAGGCAAGAAGCCGGCCGAAGGCCAGCCGGTGCTGCTCGGCATCACCAAGGCCTCGCTGCAGACGCCGTCCTTCATCTCGGCCGCCTCCTTCCAGGAGACGACGAGGGTGCTGACCGAAGCTGCGGTTGCCGGCAAGACCGACATGCTGCAGGGGCTGAAGGAAAACGTCATCGTCGGCCGGCTGATCCCGGCCGGTACCGGTGGCACGATGAGCCAGATCCGGCGCATCGCCACCTCGCGCGACGAGCTGATCATCGACGAGCGCCGCAAGGCGTCCGGCGTCGAGGTCGCCGAGCCGATGCTGACCGACATGGCTTCCGCCGCACAGTAAGCGCGCAAGAAAGATGAAGATAGAAAGGGGCCCAAGTGGCCCCTTTTCGCATTTTTGGTTCCCCAATCGGATCGGAGAAGAAAACGATGAGCAGGAAGATCTGGGCTTCTGTCGACGACTATATTGTCGAGGCTCTTTTCGAGGCGGATGCCGCCCTTGATGCCGTTCTGGCGGCCAACCGTGATCAGGGCCTGCCGCCGATCGACGTTTCGCCGGCACAGGGCAAGCTGCTGTCACTTCTTGCGCGAATGCTGGGAGCAAAGAAGGTACTCGAAATCGGCACGTTGGGCGGCTATTCGACAATCTGGATGGCGCGAGCATTGCCGATGGACGGCAAGGTCGTGACGCTCGAGCTTGATCCGCACCACGCCAGTGTCGCGCGGTCGAACTTTGATCGGGCAGGGGTGTCGGATCGGGTGGAACTGCGGGTCGGACCGGCGCTTCAATCGCTTGCGGCGTTAGGCGCCGAGAGTGCCGGGCCGTTCGACTTCATCTTCATCGACGCCGACAAGCCGAACAACCCGCACTATCTGTCGTGGGCCATGCGTCTTTCGAGGCCGGGGACCGTCATCGTCTGCGACAATGTCATCCGTGACGGCGCGGTGGTGAATGAAGATGGTCGCGACGCCAATGTCGAAGGGGCACGCGCGGCGTTCTCGTTCATCGGCAGCGACAAGCGTCTGCAAGGCACCGCCATCCAGACTGTTGGCGCCAAGGGCTATGACGGCTTTGCCATAGCGATCGTCGACTGAAGCTGCCACCGGCGGCTGGCTTTTGAAGGAATCGTCAATTGAACGAGGCAACCATCTGGGAATTGATCAACGCTGGCCGAGATCGCATGAGCTTTGGGCAGCGAAGACTTTGGGAGCTGATCAAGATCGAACCGGAAGAATGGCTGCATCACTCGCCTGCCGGGAGTGATCATCGCATCTGGGTCGTAGGTTTGATCGGCCGGAGCGTGATTTCCTACAATGACATTGAAGGCGGGTTCGACCGTTCAAATTTCATTCGATATGGAGAAATCACCGAGCTTGGTTGGGGGCAGGCCGATCTCGAGGTGGTGGTTCAAGATGTCATGAGCGAACTTGAACAAGGACACCGGACGGCTCCCGTTACTTCTGCGCCTCGTCCGGGAGAATTCCCGGACCGCAAGCCAAGGTGATCCGGAACATTCAAGGTCGCTCTACCGGCGTCAGTATCAATCGAAAAACGCTTCGACCACATTGCGCCTGCCGAGCATGAAGGCGTCGGCGACGTGCTGCAGGGGCGCGAGATCGACGTCGGAGGTTCCCGCGCGCACGATCTCGGCGAATCGCTTGTAGAGCATCGGGTACTCGGCTTCCGGCTCCTCGTGAACGACGCGACCATCGATGGCGAGCTTCGAGCCGCCGCCGGAAAGTACCATCGATCCGGCCTCGGTATCGGCCAGAATGTCCCAGCTTTGCGGGCCGGTCTGGCGCCAGTCGAGTTCCATCGTCACCGGCAGACCGTTCGAAGTGCGGAAGGCGATATGGGCGGCGATCGGGGCAGCGCGGTTTTCGGGGAAATCGAGCTCTGCCGAGCTGATGAACATCGGCGGCAGGATGTGGGTGGCGATCGACAGCGCGTTGATACCGGGATCGAAGACACCAAAACCGCCGGGAGCCCAGATCCACTCCTGGTTCGGATGCCAGCGGCGCACGTCCTCCTTCCAGTTGATGGCAGCCGACCTGATCGTAGTCGAGCCGAGGAATGCACGTGCAGCTTCGACAGCCGGCGCATAGCGTGAATGCCAGCTGGCGAACAGGCAAACGCCGTTCGCTGCCGCCAGCGCCTTCAGGTCTTCGACCTCGCTGACCGTGGCGCCGGGCGGCTTTTCCAGGAAGACATGCTTTTTCGCCGCCAGCGCCGTGCGCGCTGAGTCATAGCGAAACTGCGGCGGCATGCACAGCGACACCGCCTCGAGCTCCGGCACCGCGTCGAGCATCGCCTCGATCGTCGGGAAATTCGGGATGTCCTCGACTTTGCCGTGGCGGCTGGCTGCGGCGACCAGGCGATAATCCTGGTCCTTCGCCAGCGCCGGCAGGTGCTGGTCGCGGACGATCTTTCCCACGCCGACGATGCCGAGCTTGATGGGATTAGAGGACATGGGAACTCCGCAGGTTGAGTGTGCTTGGTTTTGCCAGAGGTCGCTTCTTAGCAGAGAACTTGTGCCGGGCAAGTCGCCGGGCTTGTGTCGCCGGCCCGCGAGATCGACCGCGATTCAGATCTCTTCAAATAGGCACATCGAACGTCACGATCGATACTTCGCCTTCGAGCGCGCCCTGATAGGCGGACAGATGCGGCTCCTCGTCGGGCACGCCGTCCAGGTCGCCGATCTGATCGAGCTCGGCCTCGGCGTAACCTTCCGCGGCAAGTGATTCGAGAGCGCGGCGCACCGCCGAATCGTCGTCCGGCGCGACCAGCATCACATGCACGCCCTCCGGCTTGCCGCCTTTGCGCTTCCACACCCGGCCGGTAATAATGGTGACCGGGCGCTCCTCATTGTCATTCAAGGGTTCGTACCTCCGGGCGAGGGGTTTTGGGCTGTTCATGCCGCCTTTTCGCACGAAGCACGGCCCGGAAACAGCCGCAAGCCGCTCACTTTCTGCCTTCCTCTTGAAAAACGGCGCAAGAAAATTACATGCGCTTTTCGCATGGCTGCCAAGCCTCGGGTTCAGCGCAATATTTGCCGCTCCGGGGTTGACGGACAGTGGCCATACGAGTAGAAGCCGCCCAGTCAGAACCGATGTGAGGCTCTCGCTTCCGAAGCGACACGCTTTGGAGTTTGCCTCAAACAGGGTTCGTTTTACGAGCGAGAAGACATTTCCGGCGTGCATGAAGCGGATTCCGCTTCCTCTGCCATTTGTTCGGGCAAGACCGCGAGGCGCGGTTTGTGGCCCGAATTTGCGTATGGAAATGACGCTTTGAGCGGCCCTGACCGGGCGAGACACGGAATTGAGAGACAAGAGGGTTTAATGCCTACCGTCAACCAGCTGATCCGCAAGCCGCGCATTGCGCCGGTGAAGCGCAACAAGGTCCCGGCCATGCAGCAGAACCCGCAGAAGCGGGGCGTCTGCACGCGCGTCTACACCACGACGCCGAAGAAGCCGAACTCGGCGCTGCGCAAGGTGGCCAAGATCCGCCTGACCAATGGTTTTGAAGTGATCGGTTACATCCCCGGCGAAGGCCATAACCTTCAGGAGCACTCGGTGGTGATGATCCGCGGCGGCCGCGTCAAGGATCTTCCGGGCGTCCGTTACCACATCATCCGCGGCGTGCTCGACACGCAAGGCGTGAAGAACCGCAAGCAGCGCCGTTCGAAATACGGCGCCAAGCGTCCGAAGTGACCGAAGCGTAGCCAAGGTCGTTCCGGACGGCGTCAAGCGACGATCCGGGATCCAGGCCACCGCGTAGAATTGAGGCAGAGAAAAAATGTCCCGTCGTCACAGTGCAGAAAAGCGTGAGATCAATCCGGACCCGAAGTTCGGCGATCTGATCGTCACCAAGTTCATGAATGCCGTCATGTATGACGGCAAGAAGTCGGTTGCCGAGACCATCGTCTACGGCGCGCTCGACCAGGTCCAGTCCAAGACCAAGCAGGAGCCGGTCACCGTCTTCCATCAGGCGCTCGACAATGTCGCGCCACATGTGGAAGTGCGTTCGCGTCGCGTCGGCGGCGCTACATACCAGGTTCCGGTCGACGTGCGCCCCGAGCGCCGCCAGGCATTGGCCATCCGTTGGCTGATCGCCGCCGCCCGCAACCGCAACGAGACCACTATGGTCGACCGCCTCTCTGGCGAGCTGATGGACGCGGCCAACAACCGCGGCACCGCCGTCAAGAAGCGTGAAGACACCCACAAGATGGCAGAAGCCAACCGCGCTTTCGCGCACTACCGCTGGTAAAGCGCGAACGAGACTGAAGAGGCACCTCCCATGGCCCGCGAATATAAAATCGAAGACTACCGCAATTTCGGTATCATGGCGCACATCGACGCCGGCAAGACGACGACCACCGAGCGCGTCCTCTATTACACGGGCAAGTCGCACAAGATCGGCGAAGTCCACGACGGCGCTGCCACCATGGACTGGATGGAGCAGGAGCAGGAGCGCGGCATCACCATCACGTCGGCCGCTACCACGACCTTCTGGAAGGGTCGCGACGGCAAGATGTATCGCTTCAACATCATCGACACCCCCGGCCACGTCGACTTCACCATCGAGGTCGAGCGTTCGCTGCGCGTGCTCGACGGCGCCATCGCGCTGCTCGATGCCAATGCAGGTGTCGAGCCGCAGACGGAGACCGTCTGGCGCCAGGCCGACAAGTATCGCGTGCCGCGGATGATCTTCTGCAACAAGATGGACAAGATCGGCGCCGACTTCTACCGCTCGGTCGAGATGATCGGTTCGCGCCTCGGTGCGCATGCCGTCGTCATGCAGCTGCCGATCGGCGCCGAGACCGAGTTCAAGGGTGTCGTCGACCTCGTCGAGATGAACGCGCTGGTCTGGCGCGACGAGACGCTGGGCGCTGCCTGGGACATCGTCGAGATCCCTGCCGACCTCAAGGCTCGTGCCGAAGAATACCGCGAGAAAATGATCGAGGCCGCCGTCGAAATGGACGAGACGGCGCTCGAGAATTACCTCGAAGGCAAGATGCCGAGCAACGACGAGATCCGTGCGCTCATCCGCAAGGGCACGATCGCGGTGAAGTTCTATCCGATGTTCTGCGGTTCGGCCTTCAAGAACAAGGGCGTGCAGCCGCTGCTCGACGCCGTCGTCGAATATCTGCCGTCGCCGGCCGATGTCCCAGCCATCAAGGGCGTCGACGCCAAGACCGACGCCGAGATCGAGCGTCATGCCGACGACAACGAGCCGCTGTCGATGCTTGCCTTCAAGATCATGAACGACCCGTTCGTCGGTTCGCTCACCTTTGCCCGCATCTATTCGGGCAGGCTCACCAAGGGCATCTCGGTCGACAACACCGTGAAGGGCAAGAAAGAGCGCATCGGCCGCATGCTGCAGATGCATGCGAATTCGCGCGCCGACGTCGAAGAGGCGTTTGCAGGCGACATCGTCGCCCTCGCTGGTCTCAAGGACACCACCACCGGCGACACGCTCAGTGATCCGCTGCATCCGGTCATCCTCGAGCGCATGGAATTCCCCGATCCGGTCATCCAGATCGCCATCGAGCCGAAGACCAAGAACGACCAGGAAAAGATGGGCCTCGCCCTTCACCGCCTGGCCGCCGAGGATCCGTCCTTCCGCGTCAAGACCGACGAGGAAAGCGGCCAGACGATCATTTCCGGCATGGGCGAGCTTCACCTCGACATCATCGTCGACCGCATGCGCCGCGAGTTCAAGGTCGAGGCCAATGTCGGCGCGCCGCAGGTGGCCTATCGCGAGACGATCACCCGCAAGCACGAGCAGGACTACACGCACAAGAAGCAGACCGGCGGTACCGGCCAGTTCGCCCGCGTCAAGATCCTGTTCGAGCCGAATCCGGAAAGCAGCGAATTCCAGTTCGAAACAAAGATCGTCGGCGGCGCCGTGCCGAAGGAATACATCCCCGGTGTCGAAAAGGGCATCAACAGCGTCATGACCTCAGGCCCGTTCGCCGGCTTCCCGATGATCGGCGTCAAGGCAACGCTGATCGATGGCGCCTACCACGACGTGGACTCGTCGGTTCTGGCCTTCGAAATCGCCGGCCGCGCCTGCTTCCGTGAAGCAGCGCCCAAGCTTGGCGTGCAGTTGCTCGAGCCGATCATGAAGGTCGAAGTGGTGACGCCGGAAGATTACGTCGGCAGCGTTATCGGCGACCTGAACGGCCGTCGCGGCCAGATCCAGGGCCAGGAAGCACGTGGCGTCGCGGTGGTGATCAACGCGATGGTGCCGCTCGCCAACATGTTCAAATACGTGGACAACCTTCGCTCGATGAGCCAGGGCCGCGCGGCCTACACGATGCAGTTCGACCATTACGAACCGGTCCCGACCGCGGTCGCCCAGGAAGTCCAGAAGAAATACGCGTAACTCGAAACGAGTTGCACCAGTAACTTAATTCAAGGCCCGCACGGGCTGGCAGGAATGGAGAGATCACATGGCAAAAGGTAAATTCGAGCGCACTAAGCCTCATGTGAACATTGGCACGATTGGTCACGTCGACCATGGCAAGACGTCGCTGACGGCGGCGATCACCAAGTATTTTGGCGAATACAAGCGCTACGACCAGATCGATGCGGCGCCCGAAGAGAAGGCGCGCGGCATCACCATTTCGACGGCGCATGTCGAATACGAGACGGCTGCCCGCCACTATGCCCATGTCGACTGCCCCGGCCACGCCGACTATGTGAAGAACATGATCACCGGTGCCGCGCAGATGGACGGCGCGATCCTGGTGGTGTCGGCCGCCGACGGCCCGATGCCGCAGACCCGCGAGCACATCCTTTTGGCCCGCCAGGTCGGCGTGCCCTCGATCGTGGTGTTCTTGAACAAGGTCGACCAGGTCGACGACGCCGAGCTGCTCGAGCTGGTCGAGCTCGAGGTGCGTGAGCTTTTGACCAAGAACGAGTTCCCCGGCGACGACATTCCGATCGTCAAGGGTTCGGCGCTTGCCGCGCTTGAAGATTCCGACAAGAAGATCGGCGAGGACGCCATCCGCGAACTGATGGCTGCGGTCGATGCCTACATCCCGACGCCGGTTCGTCCGCTCGACAAGCCGTTCCTGATGCCGATCGAGGACGTGTTCTCGATCTCGGGCCGCGGCACGGTGGTGACCGGCCGCGTCGAGCGCGGCGTCGTCAAGGTCGGCGAGGAGCTGGAGATCGTCGGCATCCGTCCGACCACCAAGACGACCTGCACGGGCGTCGAGATGTTCCGCAAGCTGCTCGACCAGGGCCAGGCCGGCGACAACATCGGCGCGCTGCTGCGCGGTGTCGACCGTGAAGGCGTCGAACGCGGCCAGGTCCTGGCCAAGCCCGGCACCGTCAAGCCGCACAAGAAGTTCGTTGCCGAAGCCTACATCCTGACCAAGGACGAGGGCGGCCGTCACACGCCGTTCTTCACCAACTACCGTCCGCAGTTCTATTTCCGCACGACGGACGTGACCGGCATCGTGTCGCTGCCGGAAGGCACCGAGATGGTGATGCCGGGCGACAACATCACCGTCGATGTCGAGCTGATCGTGCCGATCGCCATGGAAGAGAAGCTGCGCTTCGCCATCCGTGAAGGCGGCCGCACCGTCGGTGCCGGCATCGTCGTCACCATCAAAGAGTAATTTGGACTTAAACCGATCTGTCGCGGGCGCTGCCCGCGCCGCGCCAGAACAAGGAAGTGACGCATGAACGGACAGAATATCCGCATCCGCCTGAAGGCGTTTGATCACCGGGTGCTCGACGCCTCGACACGGGAAATCGTGTCGACCGCCAAGCGCACCGGCGCCAACGTCCGCGGCCCCATTCCGCTGCCGACGCGGATCGAAAAGTTCACGGTCAACCGGTCGCCTCACGTCGACAAGAAGAGCCGCGAGCAGTTCGAGATGCGCACGCACAAGCGTCTGCTCGACATCGTCGACCCGACCCCGCAGACGGTCGATGCTTTGATGAAGCTCGACCTAGCCGCCGGTGTCGACGTCGAGATCAAGCTCTAAGGAACCAGAGGTCAGCGGGGCGACCCGGAACTCTGAAGGAACAAGAGGCGTGGAGGGGCGACAGCCCCGACAGGGAACTCTAAAGGAATTGAACCGATGCGTTCAGGTGTGATTGCAAAGAAGGTGGGAATGACCCGCATCTACAACGATGCCGGGGAACATGTTCCCGTCACTGTTCTCCAGATGGAGAACTGCCAGGTCGTGGCGCAGCGCACGCAGGAGAAGAACGGCTATACCGCCGTCCAGCTCGGCGTTGGCCTCGCCAAGGTGAAGAACACGTCGAAGGCGATGCGCGGCCATTTCGCGACCGCTTCCGTCGAGCCGAAGGCCAAGGTTGCCGAGTTCCGCGTCTCCGCCGACAACATGATCGATGTCGGCGCCGAGATCACCGTCGAGCATTTCGTCGTCGGCCAGAAGGTCGATGTGACGGGAACCACGATCGGCAAGGGCTTTCAGGGCGTCATCAAGCGGCACCACATGGGTGGCGGCCGCGCGACGCACGGCAACTCGGTGTCGCACCGTACACACGGCTCGACCGGCCAGCGCCAGGATCCGGGCAAGGTGTTCAAGGGCAAGCATATGGCCGGCCACATGGGTGACACCCGCGTCACCACGCAGAATGTCGAGGTCGTCTCGACCGACGCCGATCGCGGCCTGATCCTGATCCGCGGTGCCGTCCCGGGTTCGAAGGGTGCATGGATCCTGGTCCGCGACGCGGCCAAGGTAGCGCTTCCGGCCAATGCGCCGAAGCCCGCCGCGATCCGCGCCGTTGCAACCGATGGTGCCGCCAAGAACGAGGCCCAGGCCACAGAGGGAGCGGAATAATGGACCTCAAGATTACAACGCTTGGCGGCAAGGACGCCGGCAAGCTGAAGCTCTCCGAAGAGATTTTCGGCCTTGATCCGCGCGAGGACATCCTGCAGCGCGTCGTGCGCTGGCAGCTTGCCAAGAAGCAGCAGGGCACACACAAGGCCAAGGGCCGCGCGGAAATCGCCCGCACCGGCGCCAAGATGTACAAGCAGAAGGGTACCGGCCGCGCCCGTCACCATTCGGCTCGCGCTCCGCAGTTCCGCGGCGGCGGTAAAGCCCACGGCCCGGTCGTGCGCAGCCACGAGCACGATCTGCCGAAGAAGGTGCGTGCGCTCGGTCTCAAGCATGCGCTTTCGGCCAAAGCCAAGAGCGCGTCGATCATCATCATCGATGAGCTGAAGCTGACCGAGGCCAAGACCAAGGCACTGATCGCGAATTTCGCGACGCTGGGCCTGAGCAACGCCCTGGTGATCGGCGGCGCCGAGCTTGACAAGAATTTCAAGCTGGCGGCGACCAACATCCCGAACATCGACGTGCTGCCCATCCAGGGCATCAACGTCTACGACATTCTGCGCCGCGGCACGCTGGTCCTTTCGAAGGCCGCCGTCGAGGCTCTCGAGGAGCGCTTCAAATGACCGACCTTCGTCATTACGACGTGATCGTCTCGCCGGCGATCACCGAAAAGTCGACCATGGCTTCCGAGCAGAACCAGGTCGTCTTCAATGTCGCCAAGAAGGCGTCGAAGCCGGAAATCAAGGCCGCCGTCGAAGCGCTGTTCGGCGTCAAGGTGATGGCCGTGAACACGCTTGTCCGCAAGGGCAAGATCAAGCGCTTCCGCGGCACGATCGGCCGCCAGAGCGACGTCAAGAAGGCGGTTGTGACGCTGGCCGACGGCCAGTCGATCGACGTCGCGACGGGTCTCTGAGCAAGGTCGCGAGGACAGAACAATGGCACTGAAAAAATTCAACCCGGTAACGCCGAGCACCCGTCAGCTGGTCATCGTCGACCGCTCGGGCCTCTACAAGGGCAAGCCCGTCAAGGGCCTAACCGAAGGCCTGACCAAGTCGGGCGGCCGCAACAATTACGGCCGCATCACGGCCCGCTTCATCGGCGGCGGTCACAAGCGCACCTACCGTATCATCGACTTCAAGCGCCGCAAGTTCGACGTCGTCGGCACGGTCGAGCGTATCGAATACGATCCGAACCGCACCGCCTTCATCGCGCTGATCAAGTATGACGATGGCGAGCTGTCCTACATCATCGCCCCGCAGCGTCTGGCTCCCGGCGACAAGATCGTGGCCGGTGAATCGGTCGACGTGAAACCCGGCAATGCGATGCCGCTGGCCTCGATGCCGGTTGGCACGATCGTCCACAATATCGAGCTGAAGCCCGGCAAGGGCGCTCAGGTCGCCCGTTCGGCCGGTGGTTATGGCCAGCTCGTCGGTCGCGACCAGGGCATGGCGATCCTGCGCCTCAACTCGGGCGAGCAGCGTGTCGTCCACGGCTCCTGCATGGCCACTGTCGGTGCCGTGTCCAATCCGGACCACGGCAACATCAATGACGGCAAGGCAGGCCGCACCGTGTGGCGCGGCAAACGTCCGCACAATCGCGGCGTGACCATGAACCCGGTCGACCATCCACATGGCGGCGGCGAAGGCCGCACCTCGGGTGGCCGCCATCCGGTTTCGCCCTGGGGCAAGCCGACCAAGGGCAAGAAGACGCGGTCCAACAAGGCGACCGACAAGTTCATCCTGCGCTCGCGCCATCAGCGCAAGAGCTAAGAAGAGGTAACGCCAAGTGACTCGTTCGATTTGGAAAGGCCCCTTCATCGACGGCTACCTTCTGAAGAAGGTGGACAAGGTTCGTGAAGGTGGTCGCAATGAGGTGATCAAGATGTGGAGCCGCCGCTCCACCATCCTGCCGCAGTTCGTCGGCTTCACCTTCGGTGTCTACAACGGCCAGAAGCACGTTCCCGTCTCGGTGAACGAGGACATGGTCGGTCACAAGTTCGGTGAATTCGCTCCGACCCGGACCTATTACGGTCACGGCGCGGATAAGAAGGCGAAGAGGAAATAATCATGGGCAAGGCCAAAGCTCCGCGCAGGCTTGCTGACAACGAAGCGCGCGCCGTGTTGCGCACGATCCGTATCAGCCCGCAGAAGCTGAACCTGGTTGCCGCGCTGATCCGCGGCAAGAAGGTCGCGACAGCGCTTTCCGACCTCGAATTCTCGGCCAAGCGGATTTCCGGCACGGTCAAGAAGACGCTGGAATCGGCGATCGCCAACGCGGAAAACAACCACGACCTCGACGTCGATGCGCTGATTGTGGCGGAAGCCTATGTCGGCAAGTCGATCGTCATGAAGCGGTTCCATGCCCGTGGCCGTGGTCGCGCCAGCCGTATCGAGAAGCCGTTCTCGCACCTCACGATCGTCGTTCGTGAAGTCGAAGAAAAAGGGGAGGCCGCATAATGGGCCAGAAAGTCAATCCGATCGGTCTGCGTCTCGGCATCAACCGCACCTGGGATTCGCGCTGGTTCGCGAACACCGGCGAGTACGGCAAGCTGCTGCACGAGGACATCAAGATCCGCAAATATCTTGAGAAGGAACTCAAGCAGGCTGCGATCTCGAAGGTCGTGATCGAGCGTCCGCACAAGAAGTGCCGCGTCACCATCCATGCGGCGCGTCCGGGCCTGATCATCGGCAAGAAGGGCGCCGACATCGAGAAGCTTCGCAAGAAGCTGATGGAGATGACCAAGTCCGAGACGCATCTGAACATCGTCGAAGTGCGCAAGCCGGAGATCGACGCGACCCTGGTCGCCCAGTCGATCGCCCAGCAGCTCGAGCGCCGCATCGCGTTCCGCCGCGCCATGAAGCGCGCCGTGCAGTCGGCGATGCGCCTCGGTGCCGAAGGCATCCGCATCAACTGCGCCGGCCGTCTCGGCGGCGCCGAGATCGCGCGCATGGAATGGTATCGTGAAGGCCGCGTGCCGCTGCATACGCTGCGTGCCGACGTCGACTACGGCACGGCCGAGGCGAATACGGCCTACGGCATCTGCGGCGTCAAAGTCTGGGTGTTCAAGGGCGAGATCCTCGAGCACGACCCGATGGCTTCGGAGCGCCGCGCCACCGAGGGCGATCATGCGCATGGCGGTGGTGGTGAGCGCGAACGCGGTCGCCGTCGCGAAAACGCGTAAGACATTTAGGAATTTGGAGTTAGAACGATGCTGCAGCCAAAGCGCACAAAGTTCCGCAAGCAGTTCAAGGGCCGCATCCATGGTACCGCCAAGGGCGGCACCAACCTGGATTTCGGTGGTTTCGGGCTGAAGGCGCTTGAGCCGAACCGCGTCACCGCGCGCGAGATCGAGGCGGCCCGCCGCGCGATCACCCGCGAGATGAAGCGTGCCGGCCGCGTGTGGATCCGTATCTTCCCGGACGTGCCGGTGACGTCGAAGCCGACCGAAGTCCGCATGGGTAAGGGCAAGGGCGCGGTCGACTACTGGGCGGCACGCGTCAAGCCGGGCCGCATCATGTTCGAGATCGACGGCGTCAACGAGGAAACCGCCCGTGAGGCGCTGCGTCTCGGCGCGGCCAAGCTCTCGGTCAGGACGCGCTTCGTACAGCGCATCGCAGAATAAGGACGGGCTGATCATGAAAGCCGAAGACATCCGGACCAAGACCCAGGACCAGCTGACCGACGACCTGGCCAGCCTGAAGAAGGAGCAGTTCAACCTGCGCTTCCAGAAGGCCACCGGCCAGCTTGAGAAGACCGCGCGCGTGAGGCAGGTCCGCAAGGACATTGCGCGTATCAAGACCATCGCTGCGGAAAAGTCCGCGGCCAAGAAGGCTTAAGGACGAAAACCATGCCAAAGCGCATTCTGCAGGGCACCGTCGTCAGCGACAAGAACGAGAAGACGGTTGTCGTCAAGGTCGAACGGCGCTTCACGCATCCCGTGATGAAGAAGACCGTGCGCATGACCAAGAAGTACAAGGCGCACGACGAGAACAACGCCCACAAGGTCGGCGATCAGGTGTTCATCCAGGAATCGAAGCCGATTTCCAAGGACAAGCGCTGGGTCGTGGTGTCTTCGGACCAGGCCTGATCAGGGTCAACGAAACGAATTTTGGACAGACCGGGGAGGGGTGAGAAACCCGTCCCGTTAGAAAAGAAGAAGGCGGCCAGTCATGATTCAGATGCAAACAAACCTCGACGTCGCGGATAATTCCGGCGCCCGTCGTGTCATGTGCATCAAGGTGCTGGGCGGCTCGAAGCGGAAATACGCTTCCGTGGGCGACATCATCGTGGTGTCGATCAAGGAAGCCATCCCGCGCGGCCGCGTCAAGAAGGGCGATGTGATGAAGGCGGTCGTGGTTCGCACGGCCAAGGACATCCGCCGCCCGGACGGCAGCGTGATCCGTTTCGACAAGAACGCAGCCGTTCTCGTCGACAACAAGAAAGAGCCGATCGGCACGCGTATCTTCGGACCGGTTCCGCGCGAACTCCGCGCCAAGAACCACATGAAGATCATCTCGCTCGCGCCTGAAGTGCTGTAAGGAGCCGGACCAATGCAAAAGATTAGAAAAGGCGACAAGGTCGTCGTGCTGGCCGGCAAGGACAAGGGCCGTTCGGGCGAAGTCCTTTCGGTGCAGCCGAAGGACGACACCGCGCTGGTGCGCGGCGTCAACCTGATCCGTCGTCACCAGAAGCAGTCCCAGTCCCAAGAGGGCGGGATCATCACCAAGGAAGCGCCGATCCAGCTGTCGAACATCGCGCTGGCCGACCCCAAGGATGGCAAGCCGACCCGCGTCGGCTTCTTCTTCCAGAAGGACGGCAAGAAGGTGCGCGTCGCCAAGCGCTCGGGAGAAGTCATCAATGGCTAAGGCTCAAACCAAGCAGGCAACTGCCCAGAACACGCCGCGCCTCAAGCAGGTCTACAACGAGACCATTCGCAAGGCGCTGCAGGAGCAGTTCGGCTACGAGAACGAGATGCAGGTTCCGCGCATCGACAAGATCGTGCTGAACATGGGCGTCGGCGAGGCGACCGGCGATTCGAAGAAGCCTTCGATCGCGGCGGAAGACCTTGCAATGATCGCCGGCCAGAAGGCCGTCGTCACCCGCGCCCGCAACTCGATCGCCGGCTTCAAGGTCCGCGAGAAGATGCCGATCGGCGCCAAGGTTACGCTGCGCAAGGAACGCATGTACGAGTTCCTCGACCGCCTCGTGAACATCGCACTGCCGCGCGTCCGCGACTTCCGCGGACTTAATCCGAAGAGCTTCGATGGCCGTGGCAACTATGCCATGGGCATCAAGGAACACATCGTGTTTCCGGAGATCAACTACGACAAGGTTGATCAGATCTGGGGCATGGACGTCATCGTTTGTACGACTGCGAAGACGGACGACGAAGCCAGGGCATTGCTCAAGGCCTTCAACTTCCCCTTCCGCCAGTAACGGCAGCGAGAAAAGGAAAAATCTGAAATGGCAAAGACCAGCTCAGTCGAGAAGAACAACAGGCGCCGCAAGCTTGCGGACCAGTTCGCTGCCAAGCGCAAGGTGCTCAAGGCGATCATCATGGATCAGTCCAAGCCGATGGAAGAGCGCTTCCGCGCTCAGCTGAAGCTTTCGGCGCTGCCGCGCAACTCGGCCAAGACCCGCATCCGCAACCGCTGCGAAGTCACCGGACGTCCGCGTGCCTATTATCGCAAGCTCAAAGTATCGCGTATCGCGCTTCGTGATCTCGGCAATAACGGCCAGATCCCAGGCCTGGTCAAGTCGAGCTGGTAAGGAGGACATAACATGTCATTGAGCGATCCTCTCGGCGATATGCTGACCCGCATCCGCAACGCATATGGCCGTAAGAAGTCGAGCGTTTCGACGCCGGCCTCGCGCCTGCGTACCCGCGTCCTCGACGTGCTGAAGGCCGAAGGCTATATCCGCGACTACAGCCAGACCGACTTCGACAACGGCAAGTCCGAAATCGAGATCGAGCTGAAGTATTTCGACGGTGCGCCGGTGGTGCGCGAAATCGCCCGGGTCTCGAAGCCCGGCCGCCGCGTCTACGTTTCGGCCAAGTCGATACCGCACGTCGCCAACGGCCTCGGCATCGCCATCCTTTCGACGCCGAAGGGCGTGATGGCCGACCACGAAGCGCGTGAACAGAATGTCGGCGGGGAAATCCTCTGCCAGATCTTCTGATCTGGTATGTGACCCGGTTGGAAACTGGCTTTCGGGATCAAGTCCCGAAAGCCGAGACCTGAAACAAGAGAAGTGACGAGGACAACAAAATGTCTCGTATTGGAAAGAAACCCGTTTCGCTGCCGCAGGGCGTGACCGCGACCGTCAATGGCCAGACCGTGACGGCGAAGGGTCCGAAGGGCGAGCTGAAGTTCGTGGTGAACGACGAAGTGCTGGTCAAGATGGAAGGCAGCGAGATCGCTGTCCAGCCGCGCGACCAGACCAAGACCGCCCGCTCCAAATGGGGCATGTCGCGCACGCAGATCGTCAACATCCTGCAGGGCGTCAAGGACGGCTTCGAAAAGAAGCTCGAGATCACCGGCGTCGGCTATCGTGCCGCCATGCAGGGCAAGAACCTGCAGCTGGCGCTCGGCTTCAGCCATGACGTCGTCTACGAGACGCCGCAGGGCGTGACGATTTCGGTGCCGAAGCCGACGGAAATCACCGTGACCGGCATCGACAAGCAGCAGGTCGGCCAGGTCGCCGCCGAGATCCGCGAGTATCGCAGCCCCGAGCCCTACAAGGGCAAGGGCGTTCGCTATGCTGGCGAGAAGATCGTCCGCAAGGAAGGCAAGAAGAAGTAATCTTAACGCCGCGGGGAGCGGCCGCGGGAGGCTTGTCCTACCGCATATGGTTGCCCCCGTTTTTTGAAGGCAAGGAACTGATATCATGGGCTCGAAAGAATCCACCCAACGCCGCGCTCAGCGCGTCCGCCGCCAGATCAAGAAGGTTGCCGGCGATCGTCCGCGCTTGTCGGTCCATCGCACGTCGAAGAACATCTACGTCCAGGTGATCGACGACGCCAAGGGCCACACCATTGCCGCTGCATCGACGCTCGAGAAGGAGCTCAAGGGCTCGCTCAAGACCGGCGCCGACACCGCGGCCGCAGCTGCCATCGGCAAGCTGATCGCCGAGCGTGCCTCGAAGGCCGGCGTCAAGGAAGTCGTCTTCGACCGCGGCGCCTACATCTACCACGGCCGCGTCAAGGCGCTTGCCGAGGCTGCCCGTGAAGGTGGTCTGAGCTTCTAAAAACGAAAATTCGCCCCCGGCGACCCGCAGAGGTGCCGGATATCATCATCAACCGTGCTTCCGGAAAAAAACAAGGAACAGGATATGGCACAGGAACGTAGGGATGGCGGCCGCGGCCGTGATCGCGAAGAGCGCGACGACGGCATGGTCGACAAGCTCGTCCACATCAACCGTGTCGCCAAGGTCGTCAAGGGCGGCAGGCGCTTCGGCTTTGCAGCCCTCGTCGTCGTCGGCGACCAGAAGGGCCGCGTCGGCTTCGGCCACGGCAAGGCGCGCGAAGTGCCGGAGGCGATCCGCAAGGCGACCGAATCGGCCAAGCGCGACATGATCTTCGTGCCGCTGCGCTCGGGCCGCACGCTGCACCATGACGTCGAGGGACGCTGGGGCGCGGGACGTGTTCTGCTGCGCGCTGCCAAGCAAGGTACCGGCATCATCGCCGGCGGCCCGATGCGCGCCGTTTTCGAGACGCTCGGCATGCATGACGTGGTCGCCAAGTCGATGGGTTCTTCGAACCCCTACAACATGGTTCGCGCCACTTTCGACGCGTTGAAGAGCCAGATGCATCCAAAGGATGTGGCTGCCGCGCGCGGCATCAAGTATTCGACCCTTCAGGCCCGCCGCGGCACCGCCGTTGCGGCTGAAGAATAGTCGACGCTGACCAGGGATCTGACCATGGCCAAGAAAGCTACCAAGACCATCACCGTCGAGCAGATCGGTTCGCCGATCCGCCGGCCGAAAGAGCAGCGCGCAACGCTGGTCGGCCTCGGCCTCAACAAGATGCACAAGCAGCGCACGCTGGAGGATACGCCCTCGGTGCGCGGCATGATCGCTGCCGTCCAGCATCTCGTCCGCGTCGTGGACGAGGGCTGAGCCAGAGCGCAGGAGAACCCAGATGAAACTCAACGATCTGCGTGACAAGGACGGCGCGACGCATTCCAAGAAGCGTCTTGGCCGTGGCATCGGTTCCGGTTCGGGCAAGACCGCCGGTCGCGGCGTCAAGGGCCAGAAGGCGCGCTCCGGCGTCGCCGTCAACGGCTTCGAGGGCGGCCAGATGCCGCTCTACCGCCGTCTGCCGAAGCGCGGCTTCAACAATATCTTCGCCAAGAGCTTCACCGTCGTGTCGCTGGCCCGCATCCAGGCGGCGCTCGATGCCAAGAAGTTCGACGCTAAGACAGTTGTGACGGCCGAGGCGCTGGTTGCGGCCGGCGTCATCCGTCGCGTCAAGGACGGCGTGCGCATCCTTTCGGACGGCGACATCAAGGCCAAGCTTGCCTTCGACGTGGCCGGAGCCTCCAAGGCCGCGATCGAGAAGATCGAAAAGGCCGGCGGTTCGGTGAAGCTGCCTGAGAAGGCAGCTGCCGAGTAACGGCAATTTGAAGCACGTTCGGCAAAGGTGGAATTCGGTTTTGCCTGCGGTCGTGCTTTGATCCGACAGATGTGGCGGCCGCATCAACGCGGCCGCTTGCATGTTTGCAGTCCGGAGCTTATCTCGTGAGCTTCGGTGACACGCGCCGCCTGAGCTGCGGGCATCGAGCGTGACCAAGCGGAGAATCAGGCATGGCTTCGGCTGCTGAACAACTAGCCTCGAATCTGAATTTTTCGGCCTTCGCCAAAGCCGAGGATCTGAAGAAGCGCATCTGGTTCACCATCGGCGCGCTGCTCGTCTACCGCCTTGGCACCTATATCCCGCTGCCCGGCATCAATCCCGACGCTTTCGCCCAGGCCTTCTCGTCGCAGAGCAAGGGCGTGCTCGGCATGTTCAACATGTTCGCCGGCGGCGCCGTGCAGCGCATGGCGATCTTTGCCCTCGGCATCATGCCCTATATCTCGGCCTCCATCATCATGCAGCTGATGACCTCGGTCATTCCGTCGCTGGAAGCGCTGAAAAAGGAAGGCGAGCAGGGCCGCAAGATCATCAATCAGTACACGCGCTACGGCACCGTGCTTCTGGCGCTGGTTCAGGCCTACGGCATTTCGGTCGGGCTTGAGGGCGGCAACGGCATCGTCAACGATCCCGGCATGTTCTTCCGCATCTCTACCGTCGTCACGCTGGTCGGCGGCACCATGTTCCTGATGTGGCTTGGCGAGCAGATCACCGCTCGCGGCATCGGCAACGGCATTTCGCTGATCATCTTCTCCGGCATTGTCGCCGGCTTGCCGCGCGCCATCTCCGGCACGCTGGAGCTTGGCCGCACCGGCGCCCTGTCGACCGGCCTGATCCTGGCAATCATCGTGCTGGCCATCATCGTCATCGCGCTGATCGTCTTCTTCGAGCGCGCCCAGCGCCGCCTGCTGATCCAGTATCCCAAGCGCCAAGTCGGCAATCGTATGTTCCAGGGCGATACCTCGCATCTGCCGCTTAAGCTCAACACCTCCGGCGTCATTCCGCCGATCTTCGCCTCGTCGCTGCTGCTGCTTCCGGCAACGGTTGCCGGCTTCTCGCAGACCACCAATATGCCTGCATGGGCCAGCACCATCCTAGCGTCGCTTGGCCACGGCCAGCCGCTCTATATGACCTTCTACGCGGCGATGATCGTGTTCTTCGCCTTCTTCTATACGGCGATCGTCTTCAATCCGAAGGACACCGCCGACCAGCTCAAGAAGCATTCGGGCTTCATCCCGGGCTATCGTCCGGGCGAGCGCACTGCGGATTATATCGACTATGTGCTCACCCGCATCACCGTCGTCGGCGCCATCTATCTGGTGCTGGTGTGTCTGCTGCCTGAGTTCCTGATTTCAGCGACTGGCGTACCGTTCTACCTTGGTGGCACTTCGCTCCTGATCGTGGTCAGTGTAACGCTCGATACGGTGGCGCAGATTCAGGGTCACCTGATCGCGCACCAGTATGAGGGCCTGATCAAGAAGTCGAAGCTGCGCGGGGGGAAAAAGGCCAGATGAGGTTGATATTGCTTGGACCGCCGGGGGCGGGCAAGGGGACACAAGCACTAAGACTGGTAGAACGACACGGCATCCCACAGCTTTCCACGGGTGACATGCTGCGTGCTGCTGTTCAGGCCGGCACCGAAGTCGGCAGGCGCGCCAAGGCGGTGATGGACGCTGGCGAACTGGTGTCCGATGCTATCGTCAACGCCATCGTGGCTGAGCGCATCGATCAAGCTGATTGCGCAAACGGCTTCATCCTTGACGGATACCCGCGAACCCTGGTGCAAGCGGACGCCGTTGAGGAAATGCTGTCGGATCGCGGACTGGAGCTCGACGCAGTCATCGAATTTGTCGTCGACGACAAGGCGCTGGTTGGCCGAATCGTCAAGCGCGCCGAAGAAGCCAAGGCCGCAGGCCTGCCGGTGCGCAAGGACGACAGTCCAGCGGTGTTCGAAGAACGCTTGAGGGAATATTACAAGAAAACTTCGCCGCTGATCGGCTACTACTACGCCAAGGGCAAACTCAGGGGCGTCGATGGCATGGCCGACATTGATGCGGTGACGCAACAGATCGAGGCGGTGCTCAGGGCGACGACCCGGAAAGTTGGCCAGGCGGCCGGCTAGCGAATCGAACGATTGCGCTTGACTGGAGCGGTCCGCTGGGGTATGGCGGCCCGTCTTCCTATCAGGCATGAGGCTTGCTTGTCCGCAAGGGCAAGGCAGGCCGCTTTGAACTGGAAACTCCCGCAAGGGCCGGCCTCCACCGGACGCGGGGCAACTTGAAGCGCC
This sequence comes from Mesorhizobium sp. M0751, assembly GCF_040320265.1. Classification (NCBI taxonomy): domain Bacteria; kingdom Pseudomonadati; phylum Pseudomonadota; class Alphaproteobacteria; order Hyphomicrobiales; family Phyllobacteriaceae; genus Mesorhizobium; species Mesorhizobium sp. M0751. The sequence goes on along the minus strand of NZ_JAMYPH010000020.1, from coordinate 8,923 downwards.
GGCTCGTCCGGCCTATATGGAGAAGAGAAGAACATGGCTCGTATAGCCGGCGTCAACATTCCGACCAACAAGCGCGTCGTCATTGCGCTTCAATACATTCACGGCATTGGCAAGAAGTTCGCCCAGGAGATCGTCGACAAGGTCGGCATCCCGGCCGAGCGTCGCGTCAACCAGCTGACCGACGCGGAAGTGCTGCAGATCCGCGAGACCATCGACCGCGACTACCAGGTCGAGGGCGACCTGCGCCGCGAAGTGTCGATGAACATCAAGCGGCTCATGGACCTCGGCTGCTACCGCGGCCTGCGTCACCGCCGCTCGCTGCCGGTTCGTGGTCAGCGCACACACACCAATGCGCGCACCCGCAAGGGCCCGGCCAAGTCGATTGCCGGAAAGAAGAAGTAATTTAGGGCAGTAAGGGAGTAGGGCAGTAAGGCAATAGGAACGGCAGACATACTGCCCTACTGCCATATTCCCCTACTGCCTTCTCCCTGGTGGAGCCGCTGGCATTACGGCGGTGTAGAGATCAACTGAAAGGACTATCATGGCCAAGGAAGCCGCTCGTGTTCGCCGTCGCGAACGCAAGAACATCTCGTCGGGCGTTGCCCACGTCAATTCGACCTTCAACAACACGATGATCACCATCACGGACGCGCAGGGCAATTCCATTGCCTGGTCGTCGGCCGGAGCCCAGGGCTTCAAGGGATCGCGCAAGTCGACCCCGTTCGCTGCCCAGATGGCCGCAGAAGATGTTGCCAAGAAGGCCCAGGAACATGGCATGCGCATGCTCGAGGTCGAGGTCTGTGGACCCGGCTCCGGTCGTGAATCGGCGCTGCGCGCGCTGCAGGCAGCCGGCTTCACCATCACCTCGATCCGTGATGTGACGCCGATCCCGCACAATGGCTGCCGCCCGCGCAAGAAGCGCCGCGTCTAAAGAATTTACCGAACGCCGCGCGAGCGCCTCAAAGGCGCTCCTCCACGGCATTCCAGGTCGCCCGCCACGATTGGATGGTGGCGGGACAACGGAAGGAAAGCACTATGATCCAGAAAAATTGGCAAGAACTGATCAAGCCGAACAAGATCGAGTTCTCGTCGAAGAAGAAGACGCTGACCACGCTGGTCGCCGAGCCGCTCGAGCGCGGCTTCGGTCTCACCCTCGGCAACGCGCTGCGCCGCGTGCTTCTGTCTTCGCTGCGTGGCGCGGCTGTGACCGCCGTGCAGATCGATGGCGTCCTGCATGAATTCTCGTCCATCGCCGGCGTCCGCGAGGACGTGACCGACATCGTCTTGAACATCAAGGAAATCGCCATCCGTATGGAAGGCGACGGCCCCAAGCGCATGGTCGTACGCAAGCAGGGACCGGGTGCGGTTCTCGCCGGCGACATCCAGACGGTTGGCGACGTCGAGATCCTCAATCCCGACCACGTCATCTGCACGCTGGACGAAGGCGCTGAAATCCGCATGGAATTCACCGTCGACACCGGCAAGGGCTATGTGCCGGCCGACCGCAACCGCGCCGAGGACGCGCCGATCGGGCTGATCCCCGTCGATAGCCTGTATTCGCCGGTCAAGAAGGTCTCCTACAAGGTCGAGAACACCCGCGAGGGCCAGGTTCTCGACTATGACAAGCTGACCATGACCATCGAGACCGACGGTTCGATCTCGGGCGAGGACGCGGTGGCCTTCGCCGCTCGCATCCTGCAGGACCAGCTCGGCCTGTTCGTCAATTTCGACGAGCCGCAGAAGGAAGTCGCCGCCGAACAGGTTACCGAGCTTGCCTTCAACCCGGCGCTGCTCAAGAAGGTCGACGAGCTCGAGCTTTCGGTGCGTTCGGCCAACTGCCTGAAGAACGACAACATCGTCTATATCGGCGACCTGATCCAGAAGACCGAAGCCGAGATGCTGCGCACCCCGAACTTCGGCCGCAAGTCGCTGAACGAGATCAAGGAAGTTTTGGCGGCGATGGGCCTGCATCTCGGCATGGAAGTGCCGGACTGGCCGCCGGAAAACATCGAAGACCTCGCCAAGCGTTACGAAGATCAATATTGAGGCTCAGGCCTCTTGAACCCGCAATGAAGGAGAAGAGCCATGCGCCACGGATTTAAAGGCCGCCGGTTCGCCCGCAGCATCAGCCATCGCAAGTCGATGTTTGCCAACCTTGCCGTGTCGCTTATCGAGCACGAGCAGATCCTCACCACGCTGCCGAAGGCGAAGGATCTGCGTCCGATCGTCGAGAAGCTGGTGACGCTCGGCAAGCGCGGCGACCTGCATGCCCGCCGGCAGGTGATTGCCCAGATCGGCAATGAAGGTGTCGTCAAGCGTCTGTTCGATACCATCGCGCCACGTTATGCCACCCGCAACGGCGGCTATCTGCGCATCATGAAGGCCGGCTTCCGCCATGGTGACAATGCCGCAATGGCCGTCATCGAATTCGTCGACCGCGACACCTCGGCCAAAGGCGCCGGCGACCGCGCCCGCATCGAGGCCGAAGGCACCGAAGAGGAAGCCGCAGCTGCATAGGCTTCGGTTTTTCTGTGAAGTTCAAAGGGGCCTGCGGGCCCCTTTTCTGTTTCCGAAGGTGCCGGGCAGGGCTGGTAGGGGTTTTGTCACCGGTTTTTGCGGCGACTACCCAAAATAATCGGATTTCAGCGGCTTAGCCTTTCATTTTGCACAATCGTCAGGACAATGGCGCCCGACTTGGAGGATTCGGAATGCGCGTTAAACAGCTGTCCCTTGTTCTGATCTGCGCCTGGATGGCGTTGGCCGTCGTGCCGGCGGCCAGGCAGGCGCTGGCGGAGGAGACCAAGCCAGATCCTGGTCTGTCCGACGTACTGACCGATCTGTTGCATGGCGTCGAAGGCGAAAACGCCACTTCCGGCCCCGACAAGCGCGTGCCGTTCGGCCGCGAGGAGGTGCAACTGTCCTTCGCGCCGCTGGTCAAGCAGACGGCCCCGGCCGTGGTCAATGTCTACGCCTCGCAGACAGCCAAGGTGACGTCGCCCTTTGACGGCGATCCGTTCTTCGAGGAGTTCTTCGGCCGCTCGCAGCCGCGCGCGCAGTCTTCGCTCGGTTCGGGGGTGCTGGTCGACCCGACCGGTATCGTGGTCACCAATTTCCACGTCGTCAAGGACGCTGACCAGGTCAAGGTCGCGACCGCCGACGGGCGCGAATTCGACAGCAAGGTGCTGCTCAAGGATGAGACGCTCGACCTCGCCGTGCTCAAGATTTCTTCCGACAAGCCGTTCCCGGTGATCGCTATCGGCGATTCCGACGCACTCGAGGTCGGCGATCTGGTGCTGGCGATCGGCAATCCGTTCGGGGTCGGCCAGACCACCACCAGCGGCATCATTTCGGCGGTGGCGCGCAGCCATATCGGCGTCTCCGATTCCAGCTTCTTCATCCAGACCGACGCCGCCATCAACCCTGGCAATTCCGGGGGCGCGCTGGTCAACATGGGAGGGCAGCTGATCGGCATCAACACGGCGATCTATAGCCGTAGCGGCGGCTCGATCGGCATCGGCTTTGCCATCCCTTCGAACATGGTCCGCGCTTTCGCCGATGCGGCCAAGGCCGGGCTCGACTTCTTCGAGCGGCCATATGCCGGCGCCGAGTTCGAGGCGGTGACGCCGCAGATTGCCGAATCGCTCGGCATGGACAAACCGGCCGGTGCGCTGGTTTCTTCGGTCGAAGAGGCGGGACCCGCCGCCAAGGCAGGGCTCAAGCCTGGCGACGTAGTGCTGTCGCTCAACGGCAAGCCGGTCGAGAGCGTCGGGGCGCTGGACTACCGGATGGCGACGCTGTCGATTGGTACGAATGCCAGCTTCGGCGTTCTGAGCAAGGGTCAGCAGGCGACGATGGACATCGCGCTGGAACGACCGCCCGAAGGCGCCAAGGCTGCGGAACTCACATTGCGCGGGCGTAGCCCGTTTTCGGGTGCCAAAGTCGCTGAACTGTCGCCACGGCTTGCCCAACGGCTCGGTCTGCGCACCGATGTCAAAGGCGTAACCGTGGTCGACATCAACCGCGATTCGCCCGCTGCCGATTTTGGATTCCAGCCGGGCGACATCGTGCGTGAGGTCAATGGCCTGACGATCGACAAGGCGGCGACCCTGGAACAGGTAGCCCAGCAGGATACGCGCTGGTGGCGCTTTACCGTCGAGCGCGGCGGGCAGATACTGCGCCAGGTGTTGCGTTACTGAGCCCGACCGTCAGCATGATCGGGCTCCAGGCAGAAGAAGTTGCATGGCCGATCTGTTCAGTGTCGATGAACCGGAAAAGACGCCGCCCGGCAGGCCGCTGGCCGACCGTCTGCGCCCAAAGAACCTCGGCGAGGTCGTCGGCCAGGAGCATCTGACCGGACCCGACGGCGCGCTGACGCGACTGATAGGCTCCGGCTCGCTCGGCTCGATGATCTTCTGGGGCCCGCCCGGCACCGGCAAGACCACGGTCGCACGGCTGCTTGCCGGCGAGACAAGCCTCGCCTTCGAACAGATCTCGGCCGTGTTTTCCGGCGTTGCCGACCTGAAGAAAGTGTTCGAGGCAGCGAAGCTGCGCCGCTCCAACGGTCGCCAGACACTGCTGTTCGTCGACGAGATCCATCGTTTCAACCGCGCCCAGCAGGACAGTTTTCTGCCCGTGATGGAAGACGGCACCGTGGTGCTGGTCGGCGCCACCACCGAGAACCCGTCCTTCGAGCTTAACGCCGCGCTGTTGTCGCGCGCGCGCGTGCTGGTCTTTCACTCGCTCGGCGAGGACAGCATCGCCAAGCTGCTGGGGCGGGCCGAGAAGGCAGAGGGCAGGGCGCTGCCGCTCGATGAAGACGCGCGGGCGATGCTCATCCGCATGAGCGACGGCGACGGCCGCGCGGCGCTGACGCTCGCCGAAGAGGTCTGGCGCGCAGCGAAATCAAAGGAGGTGTTCGGCGCTGAAGCGCTGCAGCGCATCGTCCAGCGCCGCGCGCCGATCTACGACAAGGGCCAGGACGGCCATTACAATTTGATCTCCGCCTTGCACAAATCGGTGCGCGGCTCCGACCCAGACGCGGCACTCTACTATCTCGCCCGCATGTTCGACGCCGGCGAGGATCCGCTTTATCTCGGGCGCCGGCTGGTGCGCATGGCGATGGAGGATATCGGGCTGGCCGACCCGCAGGCACTCGTCGTCGCCAACGCCGCCAAGGACGCCTACGACTATCTGGGCTCGCCCGAGGGCGAACTGGCCTTCGCCGAGGCGACCGTCTATCTCGCCACCGCGCCGAAATCCAATGCGGTCTATACCGCGTTCAAGGCCGCCACGCAGGCGGCGAAGGAATTCGGTTCGCTGCTGCCGCCCAAGCACATTCTCAACGCGCCGACCAAGCTAATGAAACAGGAAGATTACGGCGCCGGCTATCGCTACGACCACGACGAGCCCGACGCTTTTTCCGGCCAGGACTATTTTCCGGAGAAGATGGGAAGGCAGACATTCTACGACCCGCCAGAGCGCGGCTTCGAGCGCGATATCAGGAAGCGACTGGATTATTGGGCGAAGCTGCGCAGCGAGCGGGAAAAGTAGCTGCCAGTCGCACACTGGTGTGATCGCCGTTGTCTGGCGGGATAAAAAACCCTATCAAGATGCGCCTTCGGCCGGCGGACAGGCCAGAAACGTACCGACGATATTCAGAACGGAATCGCGCCTGCGCGTGGAAAAATGACAAAAAAATCTCGCAAGACCCTTCGGAAGCTCGCCATAGCGATCCCGCTGCTGGCGCTCGGCTTCTATTTCATTCCCATCCTGACGACGATTTTCATTGTCCTCGGCCTGATCGACGTGTTGCGCAATGACAACAAGAACTGGGCCTTGTTCAGTGGTTATTTCCTCGGCAACGGCATCTTCACCTGGCTGCTTGCGCCCTTCAATCTGCTCGTCGATCTCCTGTGCTACAGAAACCGCGGTGTCTGGAAATTGGACCAGTTTCCTCCGGACTATCAGCGTGAGGTCAACGAGGTTTTGGACGTCTTTAAGGCACGCAAGGACGAGATCATCGCCGATATCGACGCCAATTTCGGCAGCGGCCGGCGCGGCATGTATGTCTACCAGTGGTACGGCAAGCACAAGATCGACAACGTCGCCGAATTCAACAAGGATTTCAAATACATCAAGACGATTGCCGTCTCTGTGTTCAGCGGCAGGGAATCGACTTCCTGGCACTTTGGCCCGCTCCGGCTCAGCCTGCGCATCCTCTACAACCTCATCCCGGTGAAATCGGAAGTGTTTGTCGAGTGCGGCAACGCCAAGAACTACTGGCACGAGAACCCGCTGTTCATCTTCGACGACACGCTGCTGCATCGCTCGGTCAACCAGTATGACGGGCGCCGCTACTGCGTGTTCATGGACATCATTCGCCCGTCGCCGTTTCCCGGTCTGATCTCGACGCTCCTCGCCGTCGTTTCGGTCAGCGTCGAGCGCATCAATGCCATGTTCTACAAGAACTGGAAGATGATCGCCTCCAGCAAGCCGAAGAAGGCCGGAGCCGCCTGACACTGTGATGTAACCGGGGCGAGGGGGCACGATGTATCATCTGTTGCTTGTCTGCCTTGGTGGCGCGATCGGCGCAATGGCCCGCTTCTTCCTGTCTGGCTTCGTCGCCCGCCGGGTCGGCGAGACCTTTCCCTGGGGCACGATGGCGGTCAACGTCTCGGGAGCGTTTGCAATCGGCGTCGTTGCGCATGCGGTAGCGCGCGACGGCATGCCCGCCATCTGGGCCTTCGTCGTCACCGGCGGCCTCGGCTGCTACACCACGGTCTCTTCCTTCAGCCTGCAGACGCTGGCGCTGGCGCGCGAAGGCGAATGGCTGCGCGCCGGCGGCAATGTGCTGCTTTCGGTTTTCCTGAGCCTCGGCGGCGTGACACTGGGCTTTGCCGCGGGAAGTCTTCTGATTGGCAGCGGGGCGCCATGAGCAGCCCGCGGAAGCTCCGCCCCGACGGGATGGCGGGGCGTGCGGCGCACCTCATTGGCTGGCGCAGAAGGAGCCAAACGGTTCGGCTCTATGCGACCGTGGCCGCAGGCAGCATGATCGGCGGCGTGCTGCGGGCTCTTGCGTCATTGGCGAGCACCGCCTTGTGGGGCACTGGATTTCCCTTCGGCACGCTCCTCGTGAACATCGTCGGCTCATTCCTCATCGGCTTCTACGCGACATTGACGGGACCGGATGGTCGCGTCTTCGCCGGTCCGCTGCAGCGCCAGTTCTTCATGGCCGGCTTCTGCGGCGGCCTGACGACCTTCTCCGCCTTCAGCCTTGAAACATTCACCCTCGCGCAAGGCGGGAGGCTTGTGGCGGCGGGACTCAATGTCGCGATATCCGTGGTGGCCTGGCTTGCCGCCGTCTGGCTTGGCCACATCTTTGCAGTGCGCCTCAACCGGCTGAGAAGGTCCAGGCAATGAAGATACCGACACAGGCACAATTGCTGCGCATATTTATCGGCGAAAACGACAAGGCAGATGGCCGTCCGCTGTATGAGGTCATCGTGCTGAGGGCCCGCGAAATGCAGATCGCCGGCGCGACCGTCCTGCGCGGCGCGATGGGGTTCGGCCATTCCAGCCGGCTTCACACCACGAAGATCCTCCGGCTGTCGGAGGATCTGCCACTCGTCATCGAGATCGTCGATGACGAGGAAAAATTGGCCGCTTTCCTGCCGGTGCTTGAAACAATCATGACAAGTGGTTTGATTACGCTGGAGAAAGTTCAGGTTCTGCAATATGGAACCGACAACGAATAACCGAGTGAGATTGCGGGTACCGGCGAATGCCGTTGCATGCCTGCAAAACGGCGATTGGAATCATGGCAGGCGTTGAACAGATCACAGTGGACACCGGCGAGGCGGGCATGCGGCTCGACCGCTGGTTCAAGAGCCATTTCCCCGGTCTCGGTTTCGGTCATCTGCAGAAGCTGCTGCGTTCCGGCCAGATCCGCGTCGACGGCGGCAGGGTGAAGGCCGATACACGCGTCGAAGCCGGCCAGACGGTCCGAGTGCCGCCGCTCGAAGTCGACAAGAAAGGCGAGAGCCCGCTCACCGGCCATTCGATACGCAACCAGGGCGATGCCGATGTTTTGGCAAAGATGTTGATCCATGAGGACCCGAAGGTCTTCGTCTTCAACAAGCCGGCCGGCTTGGCGGTCCAGGGCGGTTCTGGCGTCACCCGCAATGTTGACGACATGCTGGAAGCCTGGCGCAACCAGAAGGGCGAGAAGCCGCGCCTGGTGCACCGGCTCGACCGCGACACATCGGGTGTGCTGGTTGTCGCCCGTACAAGGCTCGCCGCCATGAAGCTCGCCGAAGCGTTCCGGGCGCGTGAGACGAAGAAAACCTACTGGGCGCTGGTCAAGGGCGTGCCGCCGAAGCGCGAGGACAAGATCTCGACCTGGTTGATCAAGGAACCGACGCCCGACGGCGATCGCGTACGCATCGCCAAGCATGGCGAAAAGGGCGCCGACCACGCCGTGTCCTATTACCGCATCGTCGAGCAGGCGGCGCAGACCCTGTCCTGGCTGGAGATGGAACCCTATACCGGACGCACCCACCAGCTTCGCGTCCATGCCGCCCATATCGGTTGCCCGATCATCGGCGATCCCAAATATTTCGAGGCCGACACCAATTGGGATTTTCCAGGCGGCATGCAGAACCGCCTGCATCTGCACGCGCGCCGCATCGTCATCCCGCATCCCGACAAGGGCTTTGTCGACGTCACCGCACCGATGCCGCCGCACATGCGTCAGAGCTGGAACCTACTCGGCTTTGACGAGCAGAGTGCCGAGGACTAGCGCTGGTGGGCGTCGCCACAGAGACCCTCGACCGCCGTGACGCGGTCGATCTGGCGGCAGCCGCTATCATGGTCGGGCTGACCTTTTCCTGGGGGCTCAACTACGTCGCTGCTTAGATCTCGTAGG